>NZ_DALZYO010000027.1:76989-77492 GCF_031988165.1 Neobacillus sp. | reverse complement strand
TGCGTTCAGAATTTAGGAAATAAATTCTGATTAGCTAAAGGAAACACGGTGAGCGGAGCGAACCGATGTTGACTTATCGTAGGGAGAAGAGCGAAGTACACTAGCCGATGGCGCCTGGAGCTAGACATTTCTCGAAGTCCAATGTTATAAATTCTTATATTATAACAATAATTTAGATAAATACTCATCCACTATGAAGCAAAATAAAGGTGTGAATGAGAAGGGGTTATCTTTGTTTCATCCAAGTCAAATAAGCATACAAAGAAGAGGGCATGCCTAAGCTTCCCCTCTTTTTTGTGTGATTTTTTCGTATAGCTTTTATTCAGCGCTCCAAGTGACCACTATTTCAAGCGCCTAGCATCTATAAAATTTAATGGGTAATTTAGCTGGCTTGAATTTGCTAATAACCCCTATTGGTTACCGGCCTCTCTCTTTTTTCACCGTTTCGGTCGTCAATGACCTCTATTGGCTACCGCGCTCTTTATTTTTTCACCATTTCGGTC
>NZ_DALZYO010000027.1:0-76979 GCF_031988165.1 Neobacillus sp. | reverse complement strand
CGTAGGGAGAAGCGCGAAGTACACTAGCCGCTGGGCGCTGGAGCTGGATTCAGATAACTATTTCAAAGATATCTACACTAGATAATATTATAATTTCCTAGACGATGAAAAAATTAGACTGCCGATTGATCCCCGGCAGTCTATGCTTTTTTAAATCAGGATATTATTTAATATTTCATCTTTATGCTCGCCTTTTTTAGGCGGAGGGGCAATCGATTCCTGCTCTAGGTCGCTATGCATTTTAACTTGGTAATCTCCCCAGGAAGAAGCAAATACTAGTTCCTTCTCCTTAAAATAAGGATTTTCCTGAAGTTCTCCGACTTCAAGCACGGGGGCCATACAGCAATCTACCTTTTGAGCGAATTCAATCCACTCATAAAAAGTTTTTCTTCTAAAAAGAGCAGAGATTTCTTGAAAAACAGGGTTAGACTCATCCGTTTTTGAAAAATGGGCCCGGACCCAGTCCTCACGACCTTGCGCAATACAAAAGTTCTGCCAAAACTTAGGCTCTAACGCTCCTAAGCTCATAAAACGCTCGTCCATTGTTTCATATAATCCATATGAAATAATGCTTCCGTTTAAAGCATTAATGCCTGTACCCTCACCCGTCTCTTGTTCAACCATGACGTGATTTCCCAGTAATGACACCAACTGATCTGTGATGGAAATAGAATGATAGCTGCCTTGCCCCGACAAAAATCTTGAAACAAGTCCAGCCAGAATCCGTTCATTCGCTGCATACCCACCCAAATAATCCGCGATTGTGATAGAGGGGTGGATTGGCCTGCCTTGTTTATCCTTTAACTGGGCAAGGACTCCACTTAATGCCATGTAATTGAGATCATGATTGCCAAGTTTACTCAACAGTCCTTCCTGACCGTAGCCAGAAATGGAACAGTAGACGATATCAGACTTCACTTTTTGAACTGCCTCATATCCGAGTCCGAGTTTCTCCATCACTCCCGGTCTGAAGCTTTCAATCACAACATCGGCATGGGCAATTAATTTTAACGTTGTTTCGACGCCTTCCTTTTCCTTTAAATTAAGGGTTATGCTTTTTTTCTGGCGGTTGTTGGCAAGAAAAACAAGTCCATTTCCCCGTTTAGAAATCCCAGTATTTCGAGCAGGATCTCCTCCAGGCTGCTCCACCTTAATAATTTCTGCACCCATTTCAGCTAATCTCAATGTAGCATAAGGTCCGGGAAGATAGTTGGTAAAATCAATGACTTTTACCCCTTGCAGCATCATTAGGACCCCTTTCTCACGAATTAGTTGAGCCTGGGGCGAAAAGTTCCTCCAGCTGCTTACGAAGAACAAATTTTTGAATTTTACCGCTGGCATTACGCGGCAGTGCTTCACCGAAAACATATTTGCGAGGGCGCTTATAGTTTGCAAGACTTTCACTATTTTTGCAGTATTCATCTAACTCTTGCTCAGTTATAGTTTGATCTTTTTTTACAACAAAAGCGGTTACCGTTTCACCCCAGCGGTCATCGGGTTGGCCAACTACCGCGACATCAAGGACGCCTTGATGTCCGTGTAAAACATCCTCAACCTCACGTGGATAAATGTTTTCCCCACCACTGATAATCATGTCGTCAACCCGGTCATTCACAAACAGGAAACCATCTTCATCGAGATAACCAATGTCTCTTGAATAGTACCAGCCTTTATAAATCGCTTTATCCGTCGCTTCCTCATGATTGAAATAGCCGGTCATCAAACACGGTCCTTGAACAATAATCTCACCGGTTTCACCCACCGGAACGACATCATCAGGATCGGATGGCCCGTCTTCTCTTGTCCGAACAATCCGGATATCATGATTTAGTGCCGCCTGTCCAGCAGAACCCGCTTTTCGCAGCTGGTCGGCTTCCGACAAGAAGGTAATCGCAGGTCCCATTTCTGTCATCCCATAGGCTTGAACTAATGAGATCCCTAAACGGTCATGGAGAGCATGGACAAGAGATGGAGCCATTGGAGCGGCACCATATAAACCTTGCTTCAAACTTGATAAGTCATATTGACTCAAGTCCTCTTGAAGGAGCATATTCCACATCGTAGGAGCCGCAAAGAACCTTGTTATCTTTTCTTTTTCAATTAATGAGAGAATTGCTTTTGGATTAAATTGATGCAAGATGACATTTTTTGCACCTATATGCACCCTTGGCAGGAAAGCGCAATGCAGTTCGGCGCAATGGAACATCGGAGCGGTTACGAGACCAACATCTTCCGCTTCGATCTTACCTGCAGCAATACAAAGGAGGCTTTGCTCCACCATATTGCGATGAATATGCATAACACCTTTTGGTCTTCCAGTTGTTCCACTTGTATATATAAACGCATAGATATCGTTCTCATCGACTTCAACTTGAATATCCTCGGTTAATGCCGAGGCTACTTTTTCTTGATAACTGGCAGCGTATTCAGGTTTGTCTTCATCAATAAACCAGAAGGAGATTTTATCGAAGCGATTTGCTATTGCCGAAACGACAGGCTCTAAAGCTTTTTCAAAAAGAACAACCTTTGGAGCGGCATCAGATAAAATATAAGCCACTTCCTCCGGCATGAGGCGGAAATTAATCGGATTAAAAACGGCGCCGATTTTCGCACAGGCAAAAAAGGCTGTCCCTAATTCCTCGGTATTAAACATGAACGTGGAAACGCGGTCCCCTTTTTTCACACCTTCGTTTATCAGGGCATTTGCAAGCCGATTGACCTGTTCACTCCATTCGTGATAGGTGTAACTGACATTTTTTCGAACATCATACAGCGCTTCCTTGTTCGGAAACTTTTTCACTGTTAAATCAAAGATTTTTCCTATTGTTGTCGTCATTATTTCGCCTCCATTTTTTGAAAATGCAATGTATTAATCTAAACGCTCAATAATCGTCGCGTTGGCCATTCCATGACCTTCACACATCGTTTGCAATCCGTAGCGTCCACCAGTGCGCTCGAGCTCATGCATCATTGTCACCATTAAACGAGCTCCGCTGCCGCCTAACGGGTGACCAAGGGCAATCGCACCGCCATTCGGATTCAATTTCGCCGGGTCAGCACCCGTTTCTTTTAACCAGGCAAGCGGTACAGGGGCAAACGCTTCGTTGACTTCAAACACATCAATATCATCAATCGATAGACCTGATTTTTCTAGTGCTTTTTTTGTAGCAGGAATGGGCCCAGTCAGCATCAAAGTTGGATCTGAACCAACGACCACGCGAGTATGAACACGGAACCGCGGTTTAAGCCCGAGTTCTTCCGCTTTTTCGCGTGACATGAGTAATAAGGCTGCTGCCCCGTCGCTAATTTGACTGGAATTGCCTGCATGAATAACTCCAATTTCCTTGAAGGAAGTCCGCAACCCAGCCAACGCTTCTAGCGATGTTCCTTTCCTTGGTCCTGAATCTTCCTTAATAACTGCTGGTGTTCCATCTGGAAGGATCACTTCCAGTGGGATAATTTCTCTTGAAAAATAGCCTTCTTCCTGGGCTTTTAGTGCTTTTTGATGACTCTCAAGCGAAAATTGATCAAGCTCTTCTCTTGTAAAACCGTAGTTTTCAGCAATCCGTTCCGCTGATAGCCCTTGATGAATCATTTCATACTTCGATGTTAATTTTGGACTAAAATGTTCTTCTGCCCCTTTATAGTTAGAACCCATTGGAACGCGAGACATGCTCTCAACCCCACCGGCAATGACCACTTCCATATCGCCAGCAAGGATAGCCTGGGCAGCAAAGTGAACAGCCTGTTGGCTCGAGCCGCATTGACGATCAATTGTTGTCCCGGGAACTTCGATTGGGAAGCCGGCAATTAGGGCAGCTACTCTGGCAATATCGCCTGCTTGTTCACCTGCTTGGGTGACACATCCTAAAATAACATCCTCAACAATCTCCGGATTAATCCCCGCTCGATTGACGAGTTCCTTTAATGTCAGTCCTGCCAGGTCATCTGGGCGAATATCCTTTAAAAATCCATTTCTTCTTCCTACAGGGGTGCGAATACCCTCGACAATTACTACTTCACGCATATGTGTATTCCTCTCTTTCTATAATTCTTGATAATTGCCTACCATTTTTATAGCTTAGTTTTTCATTCCCTTTTTATAATCCTAAATTTTTTGCAATAATCGTTTTCATAATTTCATTGGTCCCGGCGTAGATGCTCGAAACCGGTATATCACGAAACCTTCTGGCAATCTCGTATTCTTCCATATAACCGTAGCCGCCATGGAGCTGCATACACTCCGATGCAATCTTCTTGGCGATTTCGGTTAGTTTCCATTTTGCCATCGATACCTTCGTCACCACGTTTTTCCCTTCAATATGTTCGGCAATTAACTGGTCTAAAAAGGCTCTGCCCATTTCAATATCGGTAGCCATTTCGACCATTTTAAACTGCGTATTTTGAAACTGTCCGACTGGTTTTCCGAACGCTTCACGACTTTTCACGTAATCCAGAGTCATTTTCAACATGACTTCTGACGAAGTTTGTGCCCCTATCGCGACAAGTAGGCGTTCCTGTTGGAGTTTTTCCATTAAATAAAGGAAGCCCTTGCCTTCCTCGCCAAGCAGGTTTTCCTTTGGCACTTTACAATCCTCAAAAATTAGTTCTGCAGTATCTTGGCAATGCAAACCAACCTTGTTTAGCTTTCTACCTCTTGAAAAACCAGGCGTATCTCGTTCAATGACGAGCAGGCTGACGCCTTTATGCTTTGGAACTACTTGGAGGTCGGTCTTAACAGCCACTACAACGAGATCGGATTGAATACCATTGGTGATGAACGTCTTTTGACCATTGACAATATAGTGGTCACCTTCAAGCTTAGCCGTCGTTTTGATATTAGCTAAGTCAGAACCAGTACCGGGCTCGGTCATCGCAATCGCTGTAATAATATCTCCAGTGACACACTTCGGTAGCCAACGCTGCTTTTGTTCTTCTGTTCCGTACGAGGTGATGTAGGGCACGACAATATCATTATGGAGACCAAACCCAACTAACCCCGAGCCTACTCGTTCCAGCTCCTCATTAATAACAACCGCAAATCCCCAGTCCACCTCACTTCCGCCGAATCTCTCATCAATATCAGGACAAAGAAAGCCCTGTTCGCCCATCTTCTTCCAAAAAGACCGGGGAATCATCCGTGCTTCCTCCCACTGTTCATAAAAGGGATATGCTTCTTTCTCCAAAAACTTTCTTAAAGACTGGCGAAAAATTTCATGATCTTCATTTAAGTATGGATGCTTCATATTATTTACCTCACTCCCTATGTTTGAAAACGCTTTCTTGTGGTATTTTCAGAACGTTAACTTGGTGGATATTCCTGTTTAATTGAAGTAACTATATTTCTTAGGTCGACAGCTTCCCTTTTCTTTAGTCGATAGCTTCCATTTTCGGATGGATTTCTACAAATTCTAGGTCGATATCCATAAATCCGTACTACTTATCAATAAAGTCGCTAATCTACAACAATTTCTCAGTTTTCATTTGATTTATGCTCTGACGAAGCTGATATTTTAAGATTTTCCCAGAAGCATTTCTTGGTAATTGCGGCTCAATAAAGATTTTCCTAGGAACCTTATAGCCTGCCAGCTTCTGACGGCAGAAACTGCGCAGTTCAGCCTCATCAATCACTGCGCCCTCTTTTGGGACAATCACTGCACATACGGCCTCTCCCCAGACCTCATCCGGTAAACCGATAATAGCTGCGTCGAGGATATCCGAATGCTCGAAAAGAACACCTTCCACCTCAACGGAGTATACATTTTCCCCACCGGAGATAATCATGTCCTTTTTCCTGTCAACTAACGTGATATAGCCCTCATCATCAATTGTTGCTAAATCTCCTGTATAAAGCCAGCCATCCTTCAACGTACTCTTCGTTTCATCCGGTTTTTTATAATATTCCTTCATCACCATCGGACTGCGGACAATAAATTCACCAATCACACCCGGAAGGACATCTCTACCTTCTTCATTAACAACCCTTGTTTCCGTCATGAAGATTGGTTTCCCACCTTTACCTAGATGGAGTTTATGTCCTTCTGGATCCAGTAGAATCCCGCCTGGTCCCGCTTCTGTCAAACCGCATAAATTATAAAATTGGTCCGTTTTAAATAGCTCCATGCTCCTTCTAACAAGTTCAGGCGCCATTGGAGCAGCACCATATCCAACTCTCTTAATAGAAGATAAATCGTAATCGGCCGCATTGGGTACTTGGAGAAGAAAGTTATACATGGCTGGTACGGCAAATAGATGAGTAATTTTATGTTCTTGAATCGCTTGAAGTGTTTTAACTGGATGGAAATCGCGATGGATTATGTGAGTTGAACCAAGGGCAACACCGGAAATTAGGAACAGGTTTAGCTGAGCTGAATGGAATAGCGGTGCGAGGTGAAGTATCCGCTCATGCTGTCCAATCTCCATATTAATGACGACAGAAATTCCTACTTTAAAAATTTGACTATGATCAAAGAGGGCACCCTTTGGTCTACCTGTCGTGCCCGAAGTGTATAAAATTTCTACATCATCCGTCTCGGAAACCTCAACTTCTGGTTCGCTAATGTTGTTTGATAATACTTTTTCATAGGAATAGAAGCCCACTGTTTCCGGTTCACCAACCGTAATCACTTGACGGACAATCGTTCCTTGTTTCGCCTCAGCAATCGTTTGTTCAAATTCCTTGTCGCACACCACAATAGCCGCATCCGATTGTTCTAAAATGTACTGAACCTCTGTAGTGGTTAATCGAAAATTGATGGGGACTACGACAGCACCAATTTTGGCAGCAGCAAAAAAGGTAAACACAAAGTGTTCCGAATTCTTCATCATTAAAGCAAATTTGTCACCTTTGTTAACTCCCTGCTCCAACAGACCATGGGCAAGCCTGTTTACTTCTTCATTAAATTGGCGATACGTATAGCTTCTTCCTTCACATTCGATTGCTAGTAATTCTGGATACTTGCGGGAAGTTTGGGACAAGAGACTTCCGATATTCATTTGACGTTCCTCCTTTGGCATTTTAATCGTATCCAATCTTTCCCTTGCAATATTCGTACCAATATTCAGAAAACTAATCCCACAGCTATGTTGGCTCATACTTAGCTATTCCTTAGATGATAAATGTATTTCCCATACACATGATAAACAAAAAAGTGTCCAATAAACGGACACCGTAAAATAAGACTCTTTGCATAATCCGATGATTGCAATAAATATTCTCAAAACCTTTTCACATTGTTCCTACATTCCTAACTGAATTTTCCTTCATTCAGTTTGTATTTCTTAATTTTTTCATATAATCCTGAGCGGCTGATTCCTAGTAATCTAGCTGCCTTTACTTTATTCCCCTGCACTTGAACTAGTGCTTTTTTGATTGCTTCGAGTTCGGCATTTTCGACAAGGGATACCTTTAGATTAGGTTCTTTAATAGGAACTTGCTTCAATAAATAATCTGGAAGATCTTCGAATTTAATTTTTCCACTTTCAGCAAAAGTCATCGCCCGTTCCATCACATTTCTTAGTTCACGGACATTGCCAGGCCAATCATAATCTAGCATCGTTTCTCGTGCTCGGTCCTCGATTCCCGTAATGCTTGTACCCAAAATTTGATTCAATTCAATCATAAACTGTCCGATCAAATGTTCAATATCATAGAGACGATCTCTTAGTGGTGGGACATTTAACGAAATTACATTGAGGCGATAATATAAATCCTCTCTGAAAAAACCGTCCTTGACCATTTCTTCCAAATTCCGGTTAGTAGCGGCAATAATTCGTACATCGACTTTTATCGTTATTGTCCCGCCAACCCGGTAAAATTCCCGCTCTTGAAGGACGCGCAGCAGCTTTGCCTGCAGCGCTAGGGACATATCACCTATCTCATCAAGAAAAAGCGTTCCTCCGTTGGCCAAATCGAACTTGCCAAGTTTCCCTTTTTGTCGTGCACCCGTAAAAGCCCCTTCGTCATAACCAAAAAACTCTGATTCTAGCAGTTCCTCGGGAATCGCGGCACAATTAACAACGATAAACTTACCGGTACCTCTGGCACTGCTGTTATGAATCGAATGAGCAAATAGCTCTTTACCAGTTCCACTTTCGCCGCGGATGAGCACAGTTGACCTGCCTTTAGCCGCTTTCTCCCCGCTTTTTTTCAATTTTTCCATACATGGTTCCACACTTAAAATATGGTTCCAGGTAAACTTAGCTGTTTCCGACATTTGAAATTGCTGATGATAAAAATTTGCTTTATTTTCTGCCTTTTGTAGCTTTTTAAATAATTCACTTACCTCGTTTAATTGACGGAATACAACCTTGCCAATCGCTCCAATGACTTTCCCATCCTCTAGGATCGGGATTCGGTGGACAATATATTTAATGCCATTAATCTCTAAAAAACCGCTAACCTCTGCTGTTTCTGATTCATAAACATTTTCTAATTGGAGCTGCGGCAAAACCCTCGTTGCCAGCTTGTAAAGTACCTCTTCTAATGGGAGATTAAACAATTCCAGTAAAGGCGGGCTGACCATCGTGATGATTTTCTTTTCGTCTGTCATCACGATTCCATCAAAGGCGTGAGCGATCGCTGTTTCCAATGTTCTCTTTAATTTTTTTATCGTTTGTAATTCTTGTGAAGTTTGCAGCAGTGACATCACCATATCTGTTTTCGTGAGGATGCCAACAACCCGGTTATATTCATCGATCACAACACCCGTTCCGACCTTGCTTTTTTTTACGATTTCTTCCACTTTCTCATATGGGGTATCGATTCTTACCGTTTCAACCTGTTTTTTTATGTAGTTTTTGATAGGAGTCGTAAGCGGTATTTCTTCGGTCACCATTTGTTGTAAACTGCTACGTGTAAAAACACCAACTGGATACCTGTAAGAGTCAATGACAGGGAGCAAGTTCCACTTCTTTTTGTACATAAGTGTAATCGCATCTTTTAGCGTAGTTTCCTCGGTGACAATAAAATCAATAGGTGTAATAATATCTTTAAATTGGAGCATGTCATCACTCCTCAATTTTCACATATCTTTATTGTAACAAAAATCACGGGATATTTTTGAATATTTTAACAATATAAGATTGAAAACTAGAAACTTTTTATCCTTTTATTCGTAAATAGTAAGTATGATTCAATAGAGGAGTGAAATGATGAGCGAAAAAGGTTGTATTAAATGTGGAAGCAGAGATACGGGAACAAAGGATGTGGCCATGACAGGATCGGGTCTATCAAAAATGTTTGATATTCAACACAACTCCTTCACGGTAGTTTTTTGCAAGAAATGTGGTTATTCCGAGTTTTATAACAAGAAAACCTCCACAGCTTCTAATATTATTGATCTATTCTTTGGCGGTTGATGGATAAAGGGAATTCCTCCGGGATTCCCTTTTGTTCACCATAGGTTATCTAGTTTATCAGAATAATAGTAGATTGCTTCCTTATAACTTAATATTTCCTTATCAGTAGTCGTATATACCAAGCATTTTTGGAAACCAGCACGTTACGGAAAGCACATGGTAGTTCATCAATTGTTATTAAATCCATTTGGCAAACCAAGCAACATAATAATATTTATGAATGTTGGAAACAGAAGAATTCCTAATATAACACCAATTGAGGTGTATTTAATCCCTTTAGAAATTTATCTCATTTGAATTATATACCAATAAAAAAAAAGTGGAAAATCCCTAAAATAATTTATCAATTTTTTCTTTAAATTCTCTTTATGAAAGACCACTTGTTGATCGAATTTTCATATGTTCATAAACTCTCGCTTCAATGGACAAATAATTGGAATTCATGATATTTTGGATTTGATACATAAGATGTATCTATTACTAAAAATAGACACATAGGAGCGATACTTGTGAAAAAACCCAATCTTTGTTTTATCGGTGCAGGATTTCATGCATCAACAAACATTTACCCTTCTGTTATTGAAGCGGGAGCCAATATCCAAGCTATTTCTACACGTAATATCGATCGTTCCAAAGCTGCTCTTCAACGTTTTGGAAGCAATGGTACCCCTTACGATGACTATAAAAAGATGTTAGAAAATGAAGAATGTGACGGAGTTGTTGTGGTTGCTCAACCTGAAGATCATCCTTCTCTCGTGCTTGATTGCATCAAAGCTGGGAAAAATGTTTATGTGGATAAGCCTCTTGGGATGAGTGCTGAAGAAGCTGCTGAAATGGCAGATGCTGCTGAAGCTGCTGGTGTTACTTTAATGGTTGGATTTATGAAACGCTATGCTCCTTGTTATACAAAGTTAAAAGAGTTAATTACGAACGGCAAACTTGGCACTGTGCGATCGTTTCAAGCAAGATTTGCAGTGGACAGCACACCGTTTTGCAAAAATGAAGAACAATTTATGAAGTTTGCTGCTATACATATTGTTGATCTTGTACGTTATTTATTTGGAGAAGTTGTCCAAGTAACAGGGTTTAAAAATATTGACAATGAATTTGTTTCTCATAGTATTTCGTTAAAGTTTGATAATGGCGTCGTTGGGAGCCTTTATTTAGTAGGAATGACAGCGTGGTCCCGTGAAAGTGAAAATATGCTTGTTACGTTTGATCACGGATTTGCCTTTGCTGATGAAGTGAATACGCTTACAGTTCATGAGTCACAAACATTTGATGATCTACCATGGAAATCTCTTAAAGAGACAGACACTGTATTTACACCATCTGCTACTCCAATGTCTGGAGCCTACAGAGATCTTTATTTACGAGGCTTCGTTGGGGAAATGGCTCATTTTATTGACTGTTGTAAAAGCGGGGAAACACCAACTTCAAGTGGGCGTGATAATGTGAATACAATGGCACTCTGCGATCGTATTCTGTCTAAGTTGTTGTAGGAAATCTTTAGAGGAGCAATCTTCAAAAAAAACTATCATGAGCCTCAGCTCCCAACCCTACCATAGAAATAAATTTAGAGAACAAGCCGTAGTCACCTAATAAAGGCGGTGAGAGCAGAGCTAGACTTCACATCTTTCGTCTAGTGAAATGGGTATTTCACTTTAACTAGTTAAAGTGATTCATTTTTGCGGCGCTCCGCCCCTTTTCCACAGAAAAAGAGAAGGCTTGCACCTCCTCTTTCTATCACTCTATCTCGGCTGCATTCGAATTGCTCCATCAAGCCGAATCGTTTCTCCATTAAGCATCGGATTTTCAATAATACTTTGAACAAGCTGGGCGTATTCACTTGGATATCCAAGTCTTGAAGGGAACGGCACCATTTTTCCAAGTGAATTCCTAGCTTCTTCTGGTAGTGTATCGAACATTGGCGTGTGGAAAAGCCCTGGAGCAATGGTCATCACCCGAATTCCGTAGCGTGCAAGTTCTCTAGCAATCGGCAAGGTCATTCCAACGATACCGCTTTTTGATGCACTATATGCCGCCTGGCCAATTTGTCCGTCAAAGGCGGCCACCGATGCGGTATTAATAATGACGCCTCTTTCGTTCTGTTCATTTACTTCATTGATAGTCATTTTCTCGGCTGCCAAACGAATCACATTGAAGGTTCCGATTAAATTCACATTGATCACTCTAGAAAAAAGTTCAAGATTATGACCGCCATTTCTCCCGAGTACCTTCTCCGCAATTCCAATTCCAGCACAATTCACTACAGTATTTAATCCACCCATAAATTCTGCGGCTTTATTAACCGCTTCCTGAATATCCTCTTCGTTTGTGACATCAGTCTTTAAAAATAAAACGTCTTCTCCTAATTCGTTTTCAAGTTGCTTTCCCTTTTCTTCTGACTGGTCAAAAATGACTGCTTTTCCACCACTTCTAACCATGGAGCGAACCGTTGCCTCCCCGAGTCCTGATGCACCACCTGTCACGATTGCACGACATGCCTGAATTTGCATTTATGTAACCCCCTTAAATGAATTCTATTTTATTATTTTGCAAGATTTATGCCAGAAGAAATTTACAGGTGGATAAGCTGGTTGGAGTGAACACTGCTTTAAAATGTATATCGTTTGGACAGTTTTTAAACAAAAATGCCCAGAAAATGTACAGCCGTAAAAACAAAAAAGGTCAGACCTCATAACTAAAATGAGGTCCTGACCTTCTGCTACCAAAGTGTGATTATGTGGTTGTTACGTTACCACATACGAAGGTAACCCATCGACTATTTGGAGCAGAACATATAATGGACAGCCCTTTTCTTCAAATTTGTTAGACATCTACCTTCTCAATATTTCTAAAGGAAAAATAAGCAATTAAGCAACCAATAGCGGCAAGGGATATCGGTATGGCAATATAGGAGAAGAGATTAACCCCATTTGTTGAATTTGATGTTAGCGACACCAAAATGATAGCGGAAACGATGGTGGCCGGGACTGACTTTTTTCTCATTCCAAAATAGAGTGGAATTAGCGCCATTCCTGCAGATGCGATTGCCTCAAGCGTCATGCTAATTAAACTATCCTTTAATACCTCGACCGTTAACGCCTCCGGTACAAAGTGTAAATAGGAATCAACTAAATAAAATACACTCCCAAGCAAGATATTTGATAAGAAAATCGTTAAAAATGTAAAGCAAGCGACAATGGTTAATTTCGAAATCATTACTTTTTTACGATTAATTGGATACATGAACATTAAGGTGATCGAATTGCTTTTATATTCATCAATGATGAGTCTAGAAATAAGGACCGCAGCAAAGATGATAAACGTTGGTCGGATGATACTCCCAATCATTGTAAATGCCGATTCATAACTGCCATATGCGAAAGTACCTTCACTTTTTTCAGCAAAATAAATCACGCAAAGTAACCCCATTATGATTAAGTCCGCAATGCCCACACTTTTCAAATAAGAAAATAATTTAAACTTTTTTATCTCAAGACTAATTAGTTTACGCACTGATACCACCTCCGTTGATTACTGTTAAGAAATATTCTTCGAGTGAATGATTCTTTTTATTGATTTCCT
The DNA here is from genome assembly GCF_031988165.1 of Neobacillus sp. Lineage (NCBI taxonomy): Bacteria > Bacillati > Bacillota > Bacilli > Caryophanales > Bacillaceae > Neobacillus > Neobacillus sp. The sequence continues at coordinate 64,028 of NZ_DALZYO010000027.1, read as the reverse complement.
CAATCATGACTCCATTTAATATTAACGTTTTTGATATTTCTGACTGAGATATTCCTGAATCATAGATTCTGAAGCGCTGGGCATCAACCATTTTAAAGTTGGTTAGATGAAGAATTTCCTCAAGTACATAGAGTGCCTTATTCACATCAGTCACTGTTAGTTCAATATACTCTGTATTTTGCTCGCGAATTTCGTCCATCGACACCTCTTTGATTAATTTTCCGTCACTAATGACCCCAATTGTATCGGCAATTTGCTCCATTTCACCGAGAATATGCGAAGAAATCAACATCGTCATTCCATATTCACTGGAGAGCATATGGAAGAGGTCGCGCAGTTCTTTAATCCCCACTGGATCAAGACCGTTAATCGGTTCATCCAGAATTAATAGCTCCGGCTTGGTGATAATCGCACGGGCAATAGCAAGGCGCTGCTTCATTCCTAGCGAGAAATCTTTTACGGATTTATCTTCGATATTTTTCAATTTGACTAAATCAAGCGCATCGTCAATCGCCTTTTTATCATAATAGCCCATATACTCGCAGTGCAGCTCCAGATTTTCCCTTGCTGTCAGTCTGTCATAGAAAACAGGATATTCAATAATGCTGCCCATGCGCTTTAGCACTTCATAAGACGTGTTTGTTAGTTTTTCACCAAAAATTTCAATTTCACCGCTCGTTGGCTTCACAAGATTGGTCAGCATCTTCATGATCGTGGTTTTCCCTGCTCCGTTCGGTCCCAGAAATCCGTAAATCTCTCCTTTTTTGACCTTCATATCGACATGAGAAACAACTTCCTTACCTTGATAGGCTTTTGTCAGTTGATTTGTTTTTATAATGTAGCTCATAACTTTTCAGCTCCCCTTCTTCTTTAACTAATTCTTATTCTAATCAGGAAAATTCTCTTTTTTATTAATCAAATCTTACAAAAATCTTAAGAAGTTTGTTTTTTCACCTTAATAACCCTAAAAGTGAGTGGTTTTTCATGGTATAATTCACCAAATACAAAGGAAATTTAAGGGGAGAATGGGATGAGTTTTGCGGATGTTAGCATTTTAGCGATTATTTTAGCCGTTGTGGCAAATATGGTGATTGGAGCGCTTTGGTATTCTCCGCTCCTTTTTGCAACCATATGGGTGAAAGCCCTTGGGAAGAAAAAGGAGGATATGAACCCAGAGGGAGCAAAAATCGGTTACTCTTTAACCACACTTGGCGGCGTCTTCACAGCGGTTGTTCTTTCATTATTTATTCACCTATTGGACATTGTTACGATTCTAGACGGTGCTTTGATCGGTTTTCTTGTCGGTCTTGTCGCAGCTTTTAGGGAGTTATCTCCAACCTTCTTTGAATCCAGAAAGTATACTTTATTTTTCATAAGTGCAGGCTATCATATTGTCTCACTTACCATCATGGGCATCATTATTGCCGCATTTGCTTAATTCCATAAAAGGGTGTCCTCTCGCAATAAGGGACACCCTTTTTAAGTTTAATACGTAATTCGCTTTAATTTAATCGTAAATGTCGTTTTTTCATAGGGCTTGCTAGTAAGGAGAATTTGTCCGTCCATTTTTTCAACGAGCCTTTTTGTAATCGTTAGGCCAAGCCCGCTTCCTTGATATAATTTGTTTCGTGAATCCTCGAGTGTGTACATTCTTTCAAAAACCAAGTCTCGATGAAGCTCACTAATTCCCTTTCCTTTATCCCACACATCTACGTAGATGGAAAGTTCATCACTTCTAAGTGTTAAACCAAGGACCTTCCCACCACCGCCATATTGAATCGCATTGGAAATCAAATTATTTAAAACTCTACCAAGCTCCTCTTCATTTCCAAGGGCATAAAGATTATATTCAGGAAGGCCAATTGTGACTTCAAATCCCTTAGACGTTAAAACCTCGTAAAATCCTAAAATAGTTTTGCGGCATACCTCATTCATATTCACTCTTGTTAATGGAATATCCTTATCCCCGGACTCTAGCTTGGCCAGGTCAAAAAACTTCTTGATTAAGTCCAACACCTCCATCGTTTTTCCATGAATCTTATGGAGGTCCTCTTTGCCGCTATTTGGATCATTTAGCATGATTTCAACATATCCAAGAACAACCGTAAGAGGCGTCTTAAGATCATGTGAAATATTCGAGAGCATTTTTCGCATCGAAATTTCCGTTTTATTGTAGGTCACCATGATTTTTTGATTATGCTCAAGCAGGCGATTGATTTCGATTAAGATCCTTTTCAGGTCATTATCATCAGTATGTAATAAGAGTTTTTCATCGGTTTTCTCATCAATAATCCGCTTTAGCTTCTCATGAATATATTTTACATTTTCTTTATGATGTTTTCTCGACCTAGATTGCAGAATGTTTAACCCCATTAAGCCAATGATGATAATCAGTAAAAAAATGACCATCGTTAAAACTCCCCAAGCTTGTAGCCGATTCCCCATAATGTTTTGATATACCGCGGTTTAGACGGGTCATCCTCAATTTTCTCACGAAGTCTTCTCATATGAACGTTGATTACATTTTCATCCCCATAATAGTCATCTTCCCATACCAAACTATAAATTTGTGCCTTCGTATAGACACGGCTTGGATGTGAGATAAATAGTTTTAAAATATGAAACTCCTTTGCCGTCAGCTTGATCTCTCTACCGCTTTTTAGTAATGCGAAATTATCTAGGTCGATAGTCAGCTCTCCAGCCGTCAGCACCTTTTTCTCTTGCTCTCCCTTTTGCTCTGTACGGGAATAGTGGGTCGCTCTTCGGATTGCCGCTTTTACCCTTGCTGTCAACTCAATCATTGAAAAGGGCTTAGGAATATAATCATCGGCTCCAAACCCTAATCCTAGCGCTTTGTCCAAGTCCCCATCCTTTGCCGACATGATCAAAATGGGAATCATACTTTTTTCACGTATAATTTTTAAAAATTCCATACCATCTAGCCTTGGCAGCATTAAGTCGAGGAGAATTAAATCAAACACGTCGTTCGCAAACACTCCAAGTGCTTCTTCCCCGTCGAATGCCTGTACTACTTCCAGACCCTCCTTTGTTAATTGGCCTTTGACCATATCGTTGATAGCTACATCGTCTTCTACTAATAAGATTTTATGTTTCATTTTATCCTCCAACAGTTATTCCTATATGGTTATTTTCCATATTATCTCTGAAAAATCCTTTTTTTCTAAAAAAACGATCATGAGTTTCAACGCCCAACCCAATAATTAGAAATTAGTTCCTCATGAGGAGTACACCAACATAATAAAAGCGGTGTGATCAAAGTTAAGCATCACCAAATATTAAAGTATTTTTTCACTCAGACGGGATAAACTAATTCGTTTTTGCAACGCTCTGCACCATTTCCACTGAAAAAGAGAGACAAGCAGCCTCCCTTTGATTAACACTATGATTTTTTATATCTACCAGGATTAAACTTTTCACTAGCTTTGAAGTTATAAACAGGTTTGATAAAGCCTGCAATCTCAACTGTTTCTTCGACTTTTTCTAAAATTTCATTCATCGACTTGTAGGCCATTGGCGCTTCATCCAGTGTTTCTTCAGAAACAGAAGTCGTCCAGACATCCTTCATAGTGTTGTGGAAATCCTCCATGTTTAAGGTTTTCATTGCTTTTGTCCGGCTCAAGACACGGCCTGCTCCATGCGGGGCTGAATAATTCCACTCTTCATTCCCTTTACCAACTGCTAAAATTGAACCGTCACGCATATTGATTGGGATAATCAGACGCTCGCCTTTTTGCGCCGAAACCGCCCCTTTTCGTAAAATCAAGTTATCTGTATCAATATAGTTATGGACGGTGTCAAACCGGTCCATTTCTTCAAATCCCATATTATCAGTAATCGACCTGGCAATTTCTTCGCGGTTCGCTTTCGCAAAGCTTTGCGCTAATTTCATATCATGGATATAATGCTGGAAGTCCTCGCCTTCCAAAAAGGCTAAATCATTCGGAATGACTGGATTCTTTTCCTTATAGCTTTGAATGACTGTTTGAATTTCCTTATTCCGTCCTTCACCCTTTAGCTTTTCAATGATTTCCGTTAAATCATGTTGACGAAGCTTGGAGATAGCTACTTTTTGATAATAGGTGGCAATCTTTGCCCCTACATAACGGCTGCCTGTATGAATCGTTAAATAGTGATAGCCATCGGAATCGACAGATATTTCTATAAAATGGTTGCCTCCACCAAGTGTTCCTAAGCTATAAAGGCTTCTATTTTCATTCAAAATATGCTCAGCTTTAAATTCTTGAATGGCTGGAAAACTCGTGTTAATAAACCCAACCGTCTCATCGGAATGAAGCTCTTGTCCGCTCGGGACATACGTACGAATGATGTTATCAAGCTTGTTAAAATCAACCTTTTTATCCTGAAGCTTGACGGTTAACACGCCGCAGCCCACCTCAACGCCAACTAGGTTCGGGACTACTTTGTCCTTTAACTGGATCGTCGTTCCGATGACGCAGCCTTTTCCAGCATGATAATCTGGCATAATACTAATCTTTGTATCCTTTAGAAATGCTTGATTACATAGCTCTTGAATTTGCTCAAGCGCTGTTTCCTGTGGATAATTTGAAAATATCTTTGCTTTTGTTTGTGACCCTGTTACCTTTATCACTTGTTTTCCCTCCTTCAAAAGCAGATTACCAACAGGCTACCATTTTCTGGACATTTGGGCAACGTATTTTTGGGCGACAAAAAGTGTCAACATACGAACAGGCCGCCCTTACTTGCGGATGGGCCACAAACTACTGATTTAAAACAACAAACCCCAGCCACCCAACTAATAAGAAGTTGGGGATTACTAGCAAAACGCCAACCCAAATCATTTTCTTTGTTACGAATTTTGTCGCACCAAGATAAAGTAGCGGAAAAATTAATCCCCATACTAGGAAACGTGATGTAGCTGCCAAATAAAGAGACATTGGGAATATAAGAATAGAGGATAAAACTAGAAGTTTTGATTTCCTGATACTCAGAGCAATAATGCAGAGAATGAGTGAGGCAATCGTACAAGGCCAAAATAATAACTGCATAAAACACCTCCAATTTTTAATGGGCTTTACTACTCGTTTTTATTCGATCGATTATCTCGTTTGGTTTCACTTCGTGTCCAATCATATGTTTTCCACGCCAATTTATACCGATCATTATTCCATCATCCTCAAGTTCTTTTAACCAGTTTAAAAAATCATCTAAAAGTATTTCAATCGGTTTATACTCTCGATAAACTTGCACGCTAGCAATGATTTTCACTGCCCCAGGTTTCGAGGACCAAAATGGCAGTAAGGATTGTCCATCCATATTTGTAGCAGTAGGAACACCTTGTTCATTTTCAATAGTCCATACTTTTTGCTGTTTTTCTAGCTCTTCAAAAAAAGAATCGCCATAATAATAATCTTCTACTATTTTTGTACTATTGTTTTCTGCTTCATCTTCTTCAAATTCTCGGTCTTCAATCCATTGTTGATAGTGAGTGATTTCGTGTGCCATACTATTTAATATCGCAAAAATCGCATTCTCATCTCCTGTTTCCGAAACTAATTCTTCAAAGTCTCCCGTTGCCACCCTAATATAAGGTTCGACACTCTTTTCGAATGGGGCAAAAAACGTAGCACTTACCAACTCTTTAGTATCAATCGTTTTTATTTGATAATCTTTTTTTAGGTACACCACAACCCTTATTGGAAAATCCATATTCAAACGCAGCCAAACTGCAAAGTCTAAACATGCTTGCCTTACATTTTCATTTACGCCTTTTTCACTTCTTTTTCTCAAGCCCGAACGTGGATACATCAATATTCACCCATTTAACCTAAAAAGTTTATTTATAAAACCGACTAAGATAAAAATGTCTGGATTTCATTTTTACTTACTCCCCCAATAAATCTATCAATTATCACATTAGCACAAGAAGCGATTGTATTGTTGAAAATGTACACCTTTAATGCTTAGGTCGCTTGCTCAAGAACAGCTAGTGATTTCTCCATATTCTATTAACTTCTACCAGCTTTGTATTATGAAAAGTTAATTTATAAATATCCGGCATAGTTAGCCCTTGCCAGAAACGATAACCAAATTGTTTATCAAAGTGATTCATTATTAAAACCATCAAATTACCGTGCATTCCTATGGCAATATTTTCACCTTCATATTTTTTTAATACATGCATTGTCGCCTTAACTCCCCTAGCTTGGGCAAGAATATTAGATTCTCCCCCTTCCCAAGAAAAGCATTCATCCTCCCATACTTTTGCAACAGCTGACTTGAAATCCTTAAGGGGTTTATCGGACAGTTTCCTTTCTTTAAAATCATGCACAATCTCAATATCTTTACCCATGATTTCAGCGATACCTTGGACAGTTTGAATAGCCCGTTTGTATGGACTTGAAATGACTCTATTAATATTTTCATTTTTGAGTATTTGCGCAATTATTTCTGCTTTAGCCAATCCTTGATCTGATAAAGGTCTTCGCATTTCATCAGGGGTATATGTAGAATGTGCATGGCGTACGAAGAACAAATTTGTCATTATTCTCTACCTTCCTATTTATTCCACAAACAGTTTACTTATTAAAAAATTTTACATACCTAGGAAAGATGTGATTTCTATTAGACTCTTTAAAATTCAATATAAAAAGGCTGGAGTTTTTCTGTTAAGCAGTACTCAATTCGTAGTCTGAAATTTTTCCAAGTGACCATTTCTAATGCTTCATTAATCGGAAAGAAGCCTACCTCTAGACTTTCTGAGCTTGTCGCAGGTTCTCCTCCAATAGGCGTTCCCAAAAACAATGTATTACATATGCAGCCACTTACATTTTGAAATACCCCACAAAATTTTGTAATTCCAATATCGATCCCAGATTCTTCCTTTGTTTCCCTAATGGCAGCATCCTTCAATGATTCTCCTTCTTCAACCTGCCCCCCAGGCATTTCCCAGCCTCTTCGTGGCCCTTTGATTAATAAAATTTCATTCTGACTATTCAGCACAATAGCTGCTGCTGAAACAATATGCTTTGGTGTCATCTAAAATCCTCCATTTCTACAACAATTGCATTTCAATACTCAATCCAAAATCCACAAATATTTACACCTTTGATTTCTTCAATATTCCCTTTATTGTCAGCAAGTTTCATTGAGCCCTTTGCAAATAACACATACCAATCAAATGTATAGCCATCTATTGAAAGAATTTCTGCCTTGGCTCTTAATGAGCTATGTTCTTGGATTTCTGCGGATATTTTCACACATTCCCATCCTGTAACACATTGGTACATTTCTTTACTATTTATGTAGCTTTCAAATGACGCCCGATTTGTTGGCACGCGGTATCCACAGAAAAATATAAATACAATGAAAACAATGATTAGCTTTTGGAAAAATTGTTTTTTACCTTCTTTTTCAGATTTTATACAACTTATGATTCCTATTATTGAATAAAAGGTAATCCAGTTCAGCCAGTCAATTTCAAAGAGCCACCCCGCAAAAAATGAATTTATTGCCCCAAAAAGCAGGTAGCGAACTAAGCTTGAAATTGAATTAGGATGGACCGATTCAAAATCAGCTTTGTCAAAACCTTTTACAAAAAGTAGATAAATTGAATAAATAACAACAAATCCCATTAAAACATAGTTCAAAATGAACACATCCCTATTACCAATTATCTTCCTTGTATATTCGGTAATGTTGAGAAAATAACCTTCTATTATTATTTTTTCAATAAAAATACGACTTTCATAATGGATAAACTGCACTTGTTTACTATTCCTATTTTGCCTTCTATGTAGGGGTTTCCCGGGATTATAAGCCCAAACATCGATGTAGAGGCCTTCTACGTATGGGTTTCCAGAACTTTTTAGCCAAAACATCGATGTAGAAGTCTTCTACATAGGGATTTCCCTAGATTTTAATCAAAAAAGTCCACGCAGCCTCTTCATTACGCCGCAATTCCCTCCAATTACGACATATTTTCAAATACTTATTACATATTTTTTGCGGTTATGACTTAAAACTGAACAATTACTACCTATTTTTCAAAATATACGACATTTAATGGATGTTAATGGGAAATCCATTAGATATGAGTGACTTTATCGTAGATTATTCCTAGAATGAAGAAAGCAGGCCTTTTCATCAAATGAAAAGCCTGCTTTCTTAAAAAATCACACCAAATACAAAGACACCAATCATAATAAGTTGAATAATCGCTTTTGCAAACGTTCCGCTAAAAAAGGCAATTAAGGTAGCAAACGCCACTTTACTGGATTCTTGGAATGTTTTCTTTTGCATCATTTCTGCAATCAATACCAATGCAAAAGGCAGAATAATGACTCCAAACGGAGGTATCACAAAGCTGCCAACAATTAATCCAATCGTTGCAGCTCTCATTCCCCATTTAGATCCCCCTTCTTTATCGACAAAGTGAAGATTCGCAAAATAATCCGCTAGAAATAAAAAAACTGACAATAACACTAACATAGTCCACGTTATCCAAGTCAGCGCAGTTGAATTTATCCCAAAATGATATAACACCACTCCAACCCAAATCAGCAAAAACAGAAGGGATAATCGGATATACGAGTCCAACGAAACTAAAGAAAAAACATGCAATAATAATAATCCAAAATAGTATGTCCAGGATATGAATCACCTCTTTCATCTATTCCGTTTTATATTCAATCTTCTTTGCCTGATACATCTGATCTTTAAATTCATATGTAATTTCAATTGTCCCAAGGAACATGGCAGGAATAGTTTGAGCTAAAATAGACGTCTTGCACCCTTGTTGAAGAAGAAATTTTTAATTCGTTAATGTAAGATAGTAAAATTTTGCATCTTCAAGTAAAGTAGTTAAGTCCACAATAGTGAAGACCATATAATATAATGCAATACCTGCAAGTAAAGTAATATATATACCAACGAGTTTTGGCATTTTTTTTAATTTCCAATAAGCAATAATCGTTATTATAACAACAATTAAAAAATATGCAGCAGCTAAAATTAATTTAAATTTTTTACTATTAATATTATTAACTGTAGTCATCAAATTAATTAATGGTATTCTATTATTCTCATTTTCCTCAATAACTGATATATTCCCCTGATGACCAATCTTCCAAAAATATGTTGTTTCTTTTTGGGTTATCGTGTACTCATACCCCCCTGCTTTTCCGTCACGTATAACTGAACTTGCACAAACGTTTGGGACAACAAATATAAAAAATATAACAAACATAGAAAATACTATTAAAAATAGCCTTTTCAAATTCTCCATCCCCCTAATTTATGGAAAGCCAAGGAATTCATTTTATTCATTTTTTGCAGCTTAATGTTTATCGTAACCCCCCTTTTTAACACAATTGTTCATTAAAAACAGATATTGAATAAATATTTTGATTTAATAATCGATCAACTATTTTCCTTATTACAATTGCCTCACGAAGTTCATTATTATCAAATTTTATAAGTTCAGATACGTTTATCCATTTACTATCTATTATTCCGTCCTCTTTAATTTTCAATGAACCTCTAGTAATTTCACCAGTAAAATGAAATAAAATCACTTGGTCATTCGAACTGCTAATAAAGTTATATACACCTGTTGTACCAGTAAGTTTCACATCAAAGCCTGTTTCTTCATTTACTTCCCTACAGGCTGCATCGAGTATGTCTTCTTTATGCTCAATTCGTCCGGATGGAAAATTCCACTTATTAATTGCAGATGGTTTATTTTCTTTAATAATCAATACTTCATCGCCTTTGATTATTGATACACTTACAACTAAAACAAATCCATTTTGAGTCATTTTTCTTATCCCCAGTTAAATTTTTTACAATTTCTTTACTCACTTTTTCTATTCATAATACCTTAACTCCTTGTTCAACCTGCTCCCTTTTAGCAAAAAATCCTTGCTTTCAAAAAAACTCGACGGAATGAAGAAAGTTTCAGAGTAATCCTTAGTGTACAACAACTGTATAATGGTAAAGTAAACCAGTAATACATTCTTGTTAAGTCCCCTCCTTTCCGATTAAGAAAAAACCACCTGTTTGGCAGCCTATTTTTAAACCTATGTCCTATTTAGGTTATTTAGGATTATCTTTTTCTCACCATAGTAATTTTTCCTTACAGATAGCTAAAGAAGTTCAAGAAAAATGGACTAGTTAAAACATCCTTTTATTAATTTTCTAATGCCATTTTAACTGCTTCAATGGCATGTATGACTGTTGTATCAAATAATGGAACTTCTGTATCTTCTTGTTTTATTAATAATCCAATTTCTGTACATCCAAGTATGATTGCTTCCGCTTCTGCATCAACCAATCGCTTGATAATACCTTTGTAATATTCTCTTGATGATGGCTGAATATCTCCTAAACATAACTCCTGATAAATCACCTTATTTACTATCTCTCGATCAGGAAGATTTGGCACTAAAACCGTTATCCCATTAGACTCTAAGCGTGATTTATAAAAGTCTTGCTCCATAGTATATTTTGTACCTAATAGTCCAACTCTCCGAATCTTTGATTTTTTGATTTGATTTGCTGTTGCATCAGCGATATGTAAAATAGGGATGTTTATCTTTTCCTCTATATATTCAATAACTTTATGCATCGTATTTGTACAAATAACTATAAAATCCGCTCCCCCTTTTTCTAAGGAATGAGCAACATCACCTAATAGTTTACCTGCCTTTTCCCACTTACCTTCTACTTGATAACGTTCAACCTCAGCAAAATCAACGCTATATAACAGGCATTTTGCCGAATGAAATCCACCCAATCTGTTTTTTACTTCTTCGTTAATGATTCGATAATATTCAACTGAAGATTCCCAGCTCATTCCACCTATTAGTCCAATCGTTTTCATAAAGATGCCCCCTAGTTTTTTTGGGAATATATGACCAATTTTACAAAAGTCTTGTATCTAATCTTGAATACTAAGATTTTTTACTATCTTCTTTGTTAGCTTAATAAAAATAAAAAAAGCCGCCCCAAAAATGGCAGCTGGATTTTGAAGGTAAGATCCCGTTACTCAAAAGAGAAAATTAGCTCTTTTTCATACCACAAATAAGAACATTATGAATCCTACGCAGTATAAAAGAGCGAATTGGCTCTCTATTACAAGTCAATCCTTCACTAATCCTGTTCTCAAGTTGTTCACACCAAACTCTAAATAACCTTTTAAACAGGTTAACATAAAAACCCAACCTTCTTTATTATCGATTAATTGACTTATTAACTCATCATCATTTTCATTAAAACCTTCTTCGTTTACATCAATAATCGTAGTCGATTGGTCCAACTCATTCAGGGTAATCGAAACAATATGTCCTTCCATTTGCTCCCCATTGGAACACCATTTTTTATTGATCACGACTTCCTTTATTTCTATATCTAGTCCTGCACCGTATTCATCATATCGCAATGTAATCGTCTTACCCTGCTCCCATCTTTCTGAACTCGATGAGAACCAAAAATTCCCGATTTTTGAAGGATCGACGAATGCTTCAAATACTTCATTTACTGGTCTTACTATTTTCATTTTAGTAAGGTTATTCATACACTAAACCATCACTCTTTCGCTTTGTTCGAGGTTGCATTTTGTTTTATTTCTGATAATTTAGTAACCAGCCAATTCCGAACTTATCGACAACATTTGCATGAATCGCCCCCCAGAATGTATCTTGCAACGGAGCCGTAATCTTTCCTTCCTTAATTAAAGCGTTATACACTTCTCTAATTTCTTCTTCGCTCTCACATTCTAAGGTGATTCTAACGTTATCACCTTCTTGAATTTTCCCGAAGGTATCTGAAAAATGGATAATACTGTCACCTAGATGAAGTTCGGCATGTAAACACTTGCCATCATCGCTGTTCTGAATATTAGTAATATCCCCGCCAAATATGCTTTGATAATACTCCATTACATTCTGGCAGTTATCTATAAATACATAGGGACTAGCATTTTTCATCATTATTCCTCCTTAGACTGAGTATTCTTTCTAAGTACAAGAAACATAATACCAATTTTTATTGATTTTTTTAATCTCAATGATATCAGCCTGAACATCTCCGTTGGTTGGCGCCGAGCCATCTGGCGAAAAGATATAACCTGAAAAATTATCAAGTACCCCTCTTACAGTGAAAAAGAGTAATTTATTACCCATCTTCAACACTTCATTTCCATCGGATAAGGCTGAGTTATTGAATTTTTTAGATACTTTGAAAAGATCCCCTCGCTCATTTGAAGGCTGTATTTCACCATTCAAAATTTGATGAGCCACCTCTTCTCGATCATCAAGCTTGAAAGAGAACTCGGCATTACGAAATAAAGGTGAAAAAGGGCGCGCAATTACCAAAAAAAGTAACACCACACTTAAAATAAACGGAAGAAGGCTTTTTATCCTGATTATTTTATATTGTTTAAAAATATAAATAACCGAAAATATGAATAATACAATTCCACCAATAAATAAAAGCAACATTAATGGGAAATTAATTAACATCCCAACCAAAAAATTAGAAACGAACTGGATTATTATTTCATTAATAATCGATAAAATAAGGAACAGGATCAGTGTATATATGAGCCAATTGTTCTTAGATATTCTTAAAGTTTTAATAGTAACCCCCCCTAAAAAATAAAATGTACTCTTCCTTGGCAGACCCCAGTTGAATATGATTTTCTTATTTACCTCGACTTATATTACTCGGCTGAGGATAATTTCCCTTCGAATAATCCTTTGTCATACTCCAGCATCATGCTAATGATTTACCGTACCAGTTAAGTCTATTTCCATTTTTCATAGCCAACTTTCTCGAATGCAGCTCTCATCGGCATATTTTCAACATCTGTATCAGAAAAAATCCTCCAAACTCCGTTATCTTGTAATACTCTTGTAGCTCTGAGGAGTAAATCGTTTATAAATCCTCTTCCTCTTAATTCAGGAACTACACCAATATAATGAATTGTCCCCTCCATTAATTCATTCTTCTCACTTCCCTTAAAAACAACAGGCTGGATGAATCCCACGATTTGGTCATTATAATAAGCAAGCTCCCACCAATCTTTCTTGTATTGAAAATGGTCATCGTCAACATTAAAATACAAATCTACAAGTTCACAAATACTTTCAGGTGTAATGTGTTTTTTATCTTCTCTATCTAATGAATTTACAACTACTCGGCTTATGACTTTTTTAAAGGTGTCTTCTAAATCCTGTGTCACTTTTTTAAAGTGGCATCGATCTGGTACAATGACCTTTTCTTTCGGCTCATTCCATACATAAGCAATTTTTTTATATTCTTTCGCCAACTTAATGCCTCCCTAAAGGTATTTATGCAATTGATTATTTTGAGGTAATTCCATACTTGTCCCTTTCTCCATGAATTGCATCTTCATAAAATGTAGTACCTCATTATAAGGAAGTGATATTTATGTATGGTGGTGGTTACGGAGGTTCAAGCAGTTTTGTTTTAATTGTTGTTCTCTTCATCCTATTGATTATTGTTGGTACATCTTTCATGGCAGGTGGGTACTAACCTATTTAGGATGAATCAACAACCAAAACAAAAATATACCTCAATTTCTTTTGAAGCGTGCATACCATGCTTCTTTTTTCCTTTTCCCTCTAAGATTCATTCTAATCCTCCTCTACAATATTACCATAATCATCCATAATGTCGTGGGATATTTCCAGTGAATAAGCCAAACAAAAAAAGAAAGATGCCCATGGACATCCTCCTTTATCAAATCTATTAATAGATAGTTTGCATGCCTTTTCCAGCCACGGTCATCCATTCGAACTGGCGCAGCCGCACCTCAAACAGTGTCAATGGATCGCGGAAAATTTCTGGATTGGTATTCATGTTATTCAGCATTTCTTGGTTCGTTTGAATTCCGGACCTCGCTTCTTCAACACAGCGATTTAAAATCGTTAGTGGGCTCTTGAAAAACATGGTGACGTCCCTCTCGAGTGATTTTTCAAACAGTTCAAATGGCCGGAAAAACTGCTGACTAACTAACTTAGCCGCTTCGGCATAATCCTCATTTTCCACAAACGATTTATACTTATTATAAAGCATGGCTTTGTTTTGTGGCAGTGCACCAAACAGTTTCCCAGCGCTTTTTAATAAAAATTGTGACGGTGTCCGGCGAAGCAGAATATTGATTGAATCCAGTTGAAAGCTACTCGTCATCCGGTCCGTATCGCGGCGCCAATCATCAAGTACCTTGAAATCACACTCAAGCTTGAGCCGTTCTTCCCCGTACATCTGATTAAAACTCTCACCCATCTCATTCAAAAATTCCTGGCCATGCTCGAACTCCGCTTTGCAACGTTCAATCCATTCCTGGAGCATGCGGTAATATTTCGGCATCACCTGCTGCCCTAAGTAATTTTGAAGTCTTCTATTCATCTCATCATTTAGCTCTAAATGGATTTTGCTAAAATTGCTATCTTCCTTGATTAGAACTGAACACTCCTTTAACATTTTCGGAACGGTTTCCGAAATATCCATTACAATCGCATCCTGAAAGGCACGATAAGACTTCGTGAACGCTTTTGTCTTTTGTGACTCGGTATCATTTAGTTGATTGACCGCTCCCGTTAACTTCATCAACATTTCTTCATTCCAGCGCAGCGATTCTACTAGTTGATTCTCTACATCCATCCGCTTTTGCAAAAGGCTGGCAATCGTGGTCCTGATAAAAAACAACAGTTTAGCTAGACGGCTATCTTCAATGTTTCTCGTGTTTTTAATCGACTGAATAAACTCTTTTAAATCCTTCTGCTGCGGACTGCCTTCATATTGCGAAGAAAACGCAAAAACTTTGGAATCTGGCAGATAAGCCTGAATCGTGGATCTTGTTTCATCAAAAATCTGAATTGCTTCCTGCTCGTCTGCAATCGTATCCATCTTGCTCAAGATAAAATGTAGCGGAATATCAGGTGCTAATTCTTGGATTTGTGCGACAACCACACGCTCTTTATCCGTAAACGAAGCATTAGCATCAAGCACAAACAAGACGGTATCAGCAACATGGAGGTTTTTCAACACCTCAGATCGATCATAATGAGGGGATCCCTTTAGCCCTGGTGTATCTATGAAGGCTACCCTATTTTCCTGCAAAAAAGCACTCGGCAGTCTGAATTCAATAATGGACTCCAAGGCATTGCGGCGGCGATCCATCCGTTCTTGAAAATCAGAAAAACCTTCTAGATTCGTAATCTCCCGATCAGTAATTTCAGTGATTTCTACTCCCTCAGCGTCTTTAAACATAACTACCGACGATGTTGGACTATCCTGCAAGTCTTCCCCTAAAATTGTATTAACAAAAGCCGATTTCCCACTGCCAATTAACCCAGTAATGAAAAAATGTTGGGTATCGAAATCAATTAACTGCTCGACAGGCCATTTCAGACGATTATTCTCACCCATTTCATGTGCCTGCGCCCAGTTCATGATGGAATCAAAGAGTGTCAGGCACTCATCCAGTTCATCCATGTCCGTTTCCGTCATGCTGATCAGATTTTCTGCTTCATTAACGACGGAAACACTGACGCTTGCTGGAAAAAGTTCATTCCAGGAGAGAACCGCAGCTGATGATAGCACTAGATTTTTACTATCAGCTAACCGCAGCCAATTTGTTAACAGGTCTGGGATAAATTCCTGGATTTTTTTAATCAAGTATCTACCGTCAATGAAGTTAAAATAGGTTTCCTTGTGAAACCTAGAAAGACCTGGCCAATTTTCATTTCGATTCAGGTCAAGATTTAATAAAAGATGGTTGATTTCGCTTAACCACGTTAAATAGGATTCTTCCTTTTTGTAGCTGTTCCAAAGTGCGGAAACGAGCTTTTCAAATCTTTCTTTGTCGAGGTTAAACAGTATGATTAAAGCCTCGGTAAAATAACTGGGAGCAAAGGAATTCGTTACCCCCTTCTCCACATACGCAATGATGATATCAAACCAATCCAACGATTCCGTACGCTTTGCTTCATTTACGGCCAATTCAATCGCATTATTCCAATCCTTGTTTTCCTCAAAAAAAGTACGGGCGATTTCGGTTACATTCGGGTAATCCGGATTGGAATTAATTGTCCTTTTCATAACTGATACCGCGGCATCTACCTTGCCACGCTCAATATAGAGGGAAAATAACTGTAACGCCACTTCAGTATTTAAGGTAGGATTATCCGTTTCAATCGCACAATAAATGTCCTCAGCGGTCGATAGCAGCCCTAACTCATAGTAGGCATCGGCGGTATTTTTCTTCGCCCAAGGCTCAAGCTCATTAATGATGTTTTCCCATTTGAAAATGGCGGCTTCAAAATCTTTATAATGAAAATAAACTTCACCCTGAGCAAACCGAATATGTGATAAATCAGGCAAATCCTTTTCTGCTTCCTCTTGAAAAGCTACACCAAGCACCCGAATCGGATGAATATTTTCATGTTCATTGATGAACATTTCATAATAAGTTTTCTGCTTTAATTGCTTTTCTAATGTCATTTCTTTCCCTCCAATTGCACCACTCTATGTCATTCATATGGAAAAGAGGCATAATTATTCCTCATACTATTCGACGATTATGTAGAATATAAGTCCCAATTATTACGATTCTACCAAAGGGATTTTTTAAAAGGATGTCAATAATATTTCAATTTGGAGTCAAATGTTAGCAGGGAGCAAGTATCTATACTCGTTTCTGCAGGTTATAATGATAATGGAACACTCCCCAATTGGCGATCTGCAAGGGGTTGCCAGTGTCGAAAAGCACAGCTTTTCGACTGTGAAGCTTATGCTCACGAAACCTTCCTAAGTGCACCTATGCGTTCAGATTCTATCGATATAAATTCTAATTAGCGGACAAAGACCTAAAGGAGAAATCGACATTGGAAAAGGAACAAGCACTATATTTATCCACTTGCATGGAAACATTACCTCCATCCACCTACGAGATTAAGAAATTAGAAACGGTTGGAGGAACTCTCCCGAAGTTTCACCAATGGACAAACGGAAAGAAAACGTTAGCAGCCTATGAGGTAACCCGGCCAGTAACGGAGACTGGCTATTACTTTATATTTATCGATTGGCACCGCAATGACATTTATTATCTAGTGATTTACGCCCATGATAAAAAAACGACGTTTGCGGAACTTCGACAAGTCCAAGAAATAGACGGTGTACCACACATCGTCTGGATGTATAAACCCTTTAAACGAGACGGGAAAAACGATCAGCGGAAAGCTTATTTTAAGCAAATGTTTGGCTCAACAACGGTGCAAATCAAGCTCCCGGCAGCAACATCGGAAGTTGAGGAATTTTTTGAACAAGTGTTTAAACTATGTCAAAATAGGATAAAAGCAGACCGTATTGTCGAAGTATTTGATTTTGAAAATTGATTGGAGTGTGGAAAATGGCAATTTATAAAAACTGTCAAAGCTGTGGGATGCCTTTAGCAAAGGACGAGCTTAGGGGAGGAACGGAGAAAGACGGCACAAAAAGCATGAAGTATTGTAGTCATTGCTACATAAATGGAGAATTCACCCTGCCTCATATTACAATGGAGGAAATGCAGGAAAGAGTGAAACAAAAGGTCGTTGAATTTGGGATGCCGAAATTTATCGCTGGGATGTTTACGAGAAATATTCCGAAGCTGGAAAGATGGAAGAGATGACCTATCGTCATCTTTTTTATTTTTTAGGGCGTTCAAAAGGTAACATGTCCCTCGTTTCACCAAGCAGTTTCCCAATAAATTTCAAAAAAACGGATGAGCCCCATCCGTTTTTTCGTGACTACTCCTTGCCCATTTTCCAATAAGTCCTTGTTCCGTTATTTCGAATGATTCCATTTTTCGGAAACACTAGAAAAAGCCCAAGTATGTCGACGCAGGCCCCCACAGTTCATCCTCATCATACCAAAATAAGGGACTGCTATCAGCCCCTTTTAGTGATAATTCTGATTTATAAAACCTTACTCAAAAATCCTTTCGTCCGCTCCTCTTTTGGGTTTTCAAATAACTCTCGCGGGATATTTTCTTCAACAATCAGACCGCCGTCCATAAAAAGAACACGGTCGCCCACTTCTTTGGCAAAGCCCATTTCATGGGTTACGACTACCATCGTCATCCCTTCTTTAGCCAGTTGCTTCATAACCTCAAGCACTTCACCAACCATTTCTGGATCGAGGGCTGAGGTTGGTTCATCAAACAGCATGATATTCGGCTCCATTGCCAGCGCCCTGGCAATCGCAACCCGCTGCTTTTGGCCACCGGATAAGGAATCGGGATAGGCTTCCGCTTTATCCTCTAAGCCTACTTTTCGTAAAAGCTCCAAGCCTTTTGCTCTCGCTTTTTCTTCTGGAACCTTCCTAACTTTCATCGGAGCAAGCATAATATTTTCAATGACCTTTTTATGAGGAAACAGATTGAATTGCTGGAAAACCATTCCTACTTCAGTCCGAACTTTATTGATGTCGGTTTTTTTATCTGTCAAATCAATTCCTTCAATATAGACATGACCGCCAGTAATCGTTTCAAGCATATTTATACAGCGAAGAAACGTCGATTTTCCAGAACCAGAAGGGCCAATGACAACAACTACCTCTTGAGGATTAACGGTTACATTGATATCTTTAAGGACTTCATTACTACCAAATGACTTTTTCAAATTTTTCACCAGAATCATTCTGTTGCCAACCTCCTTTCAAGATGATTTAACAGGAAACTTAACGAAAGGGTTAACACAAGATAGATAACCGCAGCTGTCAGATACGGCTCCCACGGGAGCATATATTGACCTTGCATCGCCCGGCCCCAGTACATCAGCTCCGGGGCGGCAATTAACGCAGCGAGAGAGGAATCTTTTATTAAGACAATAAACTCATTGCCAAGCGGTGGAATCATTCTCTTAAAAGCTTGGGGCAAAATAACATTTCGCATAGCTTGTCCATGTGTCATACCCAACGAGCGTGCTGCCTCCATCTGCCCTCTATCAATCGATTGAATCCCGGCGCGAAAGATTTCTGCTACATAGGCCGCTGAATTTAAGGAAAGGGCAATAATCGCAGCGAAAATTGCATTGGTCGTACCTAAAAATGATGGAACGACGGCGAAATGAACCAATAAGATTTGCACCATTAATGGAGTGCCACGAAAAAAATTGATATACCACTTAAACGGAAGAGCATACAGCTTATTTCTCATCATTTTTCCTAACCCTATAAATAACCCAAGTACTGTACCTATCAAAATACTTGCGACCGACAGGCCAATCGTTAACAATGTTCCCTTTAGAAAAAAAGGTGCGTATTCTGCAATAATATCCCACCTAAAATCCATCTATCGATCCCCCTGCCTATTACTTGAATTATGCTAATGAAATGCTAGTTTTGCATGCTAAACAAAAATTGCGTAACTGCCTATGGATAGAAGTTACGCAATTTTAAGTGTATATAGAAAAAACTTTTAAACGTTGAATACTGTCCAGCTGCAGCACCCAACAACAGGTTTAGCGTCGCTAAACGGTCGCTTCCTCTATTCTCTATTACTTTTGTTGATCTTTTAAAATTTTTATATCAGGCTTTGTTTTAAACCATTTCTCATAAAGTTTTTCATAAGTTCCATTGTCCAACACTCTGTTCACTGCCTTGTCAAGTTCTGCCTTTAACTTACTACCCTTAGGTAACAAAATTCCGTAGAATTCTTTGTTAAAGGTTGCATCGTCTTCGATGAAAACTAAATTGTCATTCGGATTATTTTTCACATAGGTCTCGATAACTGTGTTATCCGCAACAACAGCATCAACTCCGCCTTTTTTCAATTCTAAAATAGCTAGATTGTTATTTTCAAACTTTTTTAGTTTATCGTTATTTTCACCAAACAGTTTCTCAACAACTTCCTGGCCTGTCGTACCATTTTGAACGGCAATCTTTTTTCCCTCTAAATCTTTTGCACTTTTAATTGAGCTACCTTTTGGAACTAGAATTTCATTTTTAGATAAAAAGTATGGAATGGAAAAATCATAGGTTTGTTGCCGTTTAGAATCTATGGTGATCGAAGAAATGGCTGCATCTGCAGTTTTTCCTTTAATTTCAACAAAAATTGGATCCCAGCCAACATGCTCTACCTTAATCTTATATCCAGCTTCCTTTGCTACAGCCTTAATGAAATCAATGTCAAAACCAACAATCTCCCCTTTGTCCTGATATTCAAGGGGGGCATAGGCTGCATCTGTTACCACCCTCAAAGTTTTCTTTTCACCGTCGCCATTTGTTTTACTCGTTCCACAGGCAGAAAGAATAAAGAGAAATGCTACTGATAAAACTAGAGAAATCATTTTTAATTTCTTCATTTTTAACCTCCATTATATTTTATTATATTAATTAAAAATATTAAAAATATTTTGAATATAGATAATATTATACCTTTATTTGGATTTTCGTTCAATATTTTACTATTAATAAGTATAGTTTACTGCTTAAAACACCTTAATATATCATACGTTACTCTTGTCCAGAACATTCTTGCTATTTTTCTTACTTTCCATAAAGACATCACAGAATACTTTTTGTTTTTCTCCACACTTTGGTTCTTTAGGTTTTACACAGTAATCCGTCGATTTCGTGTCAGAAAATCTAACATAAATAGTTGTAATATCGATTTTTTTTAATATACTACAGTAAACAAGAGTGAGTGGTGAGTCAATCATGGGAAACGATTTGTCTTATAAAGATAAGAAGGTAATTACAATTGGGGTTGTCAGGGACCTGACTGGTCTATCGGAGAGACAAATACGCTACTATGAAGAACGGAAGTTGATTTTCCCAGAAAGAACCGGCGGAGGCAGCCGGAAATATTCCTTCTCTGATGTAGAGTTATTGATGAAAATCGCCAATAAAATTGAAGATGGCATTCAAACACATGAGATTAGAAAAGAAATGATTCGTGAACAAAAGAAACAAAACCAAGATGAAATGCGCAGAAAAATGATTCAAGGACAGCTTAACGCTCAGTTTGGGTTACGAAAAAATTAACACGTATTTTTACAGCCTCGTTCCTTTTATAAGGAATGAGGCTTTTCTTTACCTCTAATCCAGCTAGAAGCCAGAGGAATTTTTTTCTCCATAAAAACCACGTTAGATTATCTTACAGGTTTATAGAAACCGTTTCTTATTCATGTAAAAATACAACTACATCGAAGGTTATAAAAATTAACATCACATTAAAAGGAGGAGAAAATGAATACGATATTCTTAATGAATAGTCTTTGGGTAATGGTAGCTGCGGTACTCGTTATTTTAATGATTGGAGGGTTCATCCTTCTTGAAACCGGCTCAACCAGAATGAAGAACGCAGGACATATTGCAGGAAAAACGATCCTTACCTTTGGAATTGGCTCCCTCGTTTTTTGGGCAGTAGGCTATGGCTTAATTTTCGGCAAAGGTAATCCATTCATCGGGTTTTCCCATTTCTTTTATTCAGGCTATGACATCGATGGTCTACCACTATCCGGTGCGGTCTTCTTTTTATTTCAATTAGCCTTTGCTGGGATTTCATTAACGATTGCCTTTGGCGGTTTTGCTGAACGTGCTAAATTAAGTGCCTACCTTATATTTGCGGTCCTTTTCTCCGTTATTGTCTATCCTCCAATTGCCCACTGGATTTGGGGTGGCGGCTGGTTAGCTGAACATGGGAAACAGGATTTTGCCGGTTCGACGGTTGTTCACTTAACGGGCGCAATGGCAGCACTAGCAGCTACGATTCTATTAAAACCTCGTATTGGCAAGTTTAATAAAGATGGATCCACCAATAATCTCGCCGGTCACAACCAAGTATTTACTGCCTTAAGCGTATTACTTCTATGGGTAGGATGGTTTGGCTTCAACGCTGGCAGTACGTTATCGGTTGACAAAGCATTTTTCGGTTTTGTTGCCATTAATACAAATTTGGCAGCGGCAGCTGGGACTGTTGCAGCCATGATTATTTCTTGGCTGGTATTGGGTAAGGCCGATGTACTAATGATGTTAAACGGTGCGCTCGCTGGTTTGGTCGCAATTACAGCTTCCTGTGCATTTGTTGACACTTGGGCTGCTGTCCTTATCGGGTTTATCGCAGGAATTCTTGTCTTTTACAGCATTCGCTTTTTTGAAAAAAGAAAAATTGATGATCCCATCGTGGCTCTCTCTGTCCATGGAACGGCAGGAGTTTGGGGAACCTTATCAACTGGCCTCTTTGCAACAAAAGAATTAGCAACAGTAGGAAAGCCAGGTTTATTTTATGGAGGCGGTTTCCACCAACTTGGCGTTCAAGCACTGGGCGTGATCACCTGTGCAGCTTTCGCCTTTTTTGTCTCCTACATTCTTCTATCAGTTATGAAAAAAGCAATGAATGGATTGCGTGTCACAGAAGAGGAAGAAATGATCGGTCTTGATATGAGCGAACATGGTAGTTACGGCTACCCCGAATTAATAAAGGCTGAACAAAAGCTAAAAGCACAATAACCATTCTATTTAAATTCGGTAGTCAATCCCTTATTTGGAGAAAATCCTTTTTTTCACCATTTAAGGGAGGTGTATGAATATCTTGCAAAAATAGAATAGATAAAATCGCGTTCCTCCTCATGTGTCTCTTCTGTGTAATAAGATAGAAATAACCACACTTTCCAACATTTTCACTTTATTACCTCCGATTCTATTCTCCATAATTCGCCTCAAATGAACTTAATAGAAAAATTTTTCAAAAAAATTCTCCCCTCCTTTTCCCTATCATAGCAAGTATGAAAACGCTACCAATTATTTTGACTAATTTGAATTATCTGATTTTTATATTGACCATGTCTTCGATTGGTTGTATGATTATCGAAAATAATCATCTAAGAAAAGCGCAAGCGCCCGTTCACTAGTTGCTGGGCGATGGAGCTGGACAATTCTCGAAGTTCAATGTTATAAATTCCGAGAATATTTTAGTAAACACTGTCTTTGGTCATCACCGCCTTTAACGCGGGATGGGGCAAGGCAATTCTTTTTAAAATCAATGTTTAATCATTTAAAGCGGTTTATCATTAAAGAGGAGTGGTTAGGTTGGGAAGTCAATGGATTTTCCTTGGCGGCAATTTCGTCAAGAAAGAGGATGCTGTTGTATCAGTTTTTGATCATGGTTTTTTATATGGCGATGGAGTATTTGAAGGCATTCGTGTTTACAGTGGAAATGTCTTTAGGCTCGACGCTCACCTAAAAAGACTATTTGAATCAGCTCAATCCATCATGCTGAAGATTCCATACTCACAGGAGGAAATGACGCAATTAATCGTTGAAACTATTAGAAAAAATCAGCTGGAAAGCGCCTATATTCGTGTCGTTGTTTCACGTGGCAAAGGAAATCTCGGCCTAGACCCTTCCTCCTGCTCAAAACCAAATGTCATCATTATTGCAGAAGAATTAACCATGTATCCTAAGGAGTTTTACGAACGGGGCATTAAAATCGCCTCTGTTGCTAGCCGCAGGAATCGCCCGGATGTTCTCAGCCCGCAAATCAAATCGCTCAATTATTTAAATAATATCCTTGTTAAGCTAGAAGCCAATCAGGCTGGGGTTGAGGAAGCTTTAATGCTGAATGACCAAGGCTATGTGACAGAAGGTTCCGCTGACAATATTTTCATTGTAAAAAATGGTGTCGTTTATACTCCTCCTGTTTATTTAGGAGCATTAGAAGGCATTACCCGCAACGCCATCATTGATGTCGCAAGAGCCAAGGGCTATGAAGTCAGAGAATCTCCTTTTACAAGACATGATGTATATGTGGCCGATGAAGTATTCTTAACCGGCACTGCTGTAGAAGTAATTGCGGTTGTTGATGTGGATGGCCGCGTCATTCGCGATGGAAAACCTGGAGCCATTACAAATATCCTTTTAGAAGAATTCAGAAACATCGTTACAAGTGACGGAGTGGCTTGTTACTCTTCAAAAACAAACCATGCTGTAGTCAGTTAGGAGGCGCTCAAAATGCGCAGCGATATGATTAAAAAGGGGATTGATCGTGCACCCCACCGCAGCTTATTATACGCAACCGGGGTAACCGTTAAAGATTTAGAAAAGCCGTTTATCGGTGTTTGTAACTCGTTTATTGAAATTATCCCTGGACATAAACACCTTAATCATTTCGGTGAGATTGTCAAAGAAGCCATCCGTGAAGCCGGTGGCATCCCATTTGAATTTAATACAATTGGTGTTGATGATGGCATAGCAATGGGGCATATTGGCATGCGTTATTCCCTGCCAAGTCGTGAGATTATTGCTGATAGTGCCGAAACGGTCATCAATGCCCATTGGTTCGATGGTGTTTTTTACATTCCAAACTGCGACAAGATTACACCCGGAATGTTAATGGCAGCCGCAAGGACTAATGTTCCATCCGTATTTGTCTCGGGTGGTCCAATGGAAGCAGGTGTTTCCTCGACTGGGAAAAACCTTTCCCTCACTTCGGTATTCGAGGGTGTAGGCGCCTACCACAAAGGTTCGATGACCCAGCAGGAATTACTTGACATTGAAACGAGTGCCTGCCCTACTTGCGGTTCCTGCTCTGGTATGTTTACCGCTAATTCAATGAACTGTCTTATGGAAGTGTTAGGAATGACGGTTCCCGGAAACGGAACGATTGTTGCTACTTCTGAAGAAAGACATGAGCTAATTCGACAAGCTGCCAAACACTTAATGGAATTAGTAAAGCAGGATATTCGCCCTAGGGACATCATTACTAGAGAAGCAATCGATAATGCCTTTGCACTCGATATGGCGATGGGCGGTTCAACCAATACCGTTCTCCATACACTTGCGATTGCCCATGAAGCCGGGATTGAATACGATTTACGTGATATTAACAAAATAGCTGAAAAAGTACCTTATCTATCAAAAATTATGCCAGCATCTGATTATTCGATGGCAGATATCCATCAAGCTGGCGGGGTTAGTGCCATTTTAAATGAGCTTTGTAAAATTGAGGGGGCCTTGCATCAGGATTGCCTGTCGATTACCGGAAAAACGCTAGCTGAAAATGTGAAGAATGCAACAATCCTTAATGAAAGGGTGATTCGCCCGAAAGAAAATCCGTACAGCCCGGTGGGTGGATTATCCATCCTATACGGAAACCTAGCTCCCGATGGCGGTGTCATCAAGGTTGGTGCTGTTGATCCATCCATTAAAACATTCCTTGGGGAAGCAATTGTTTTTGAATCTCAAGAAGAAGCTCAGGAACATATTAATAATGGTGTTGTTCAATCAGGACATGTGGTTGTCATTCGCTATGAGGGTCCAAAAGGCGGTCCGGGAATGCCAGAAATGCTCGCTCCGACATCAGCCATTGCGGGTCGCGGTTTAGACAAGGAAGTTGCCCTCATTACAGACGGTCGCTTCTCTGGAGCAAGCCGGGGCATTTCCGTCGGGCATATTTCACCGGAAGCAGCAGAAGGCGGACCAATCGCTTTTGTTCAAAATGGTGACAAGATCTTAATTGATCTTGAGGGCCGCTCTATCGAACTTCTTGTAGATGAGGAAGAATTGGCTAAGAGACGCCACTCGTGGGTGAAACCAGAACCAAAAATTAAATCTGGCTATCTAGCAAAATATGCAAAGCTTGTTACTTCCGCTAATACTGGCGGGGTTATGAAAATATAGGTAGCTTTATCGTTCATTATTCGGAGAAGGCTGTTTTTCTCTCGGATAGAGGTTGGATTACTCTCAGATAAGGCTCGTTTGCTCACCGATGGTACGTTATGTTCAATCAGGGATTCACTAGTACCCCTCCCCTTCCTAAGAAGTTAAGGTACTAAACGTTAGACAGGAAAATCACTGACAAAAAAATAGCAATAAATCGATGACGGGAATAAAGGAATAAGAAACTGTATTTTCAGAGAGCTGGGGTTGCTGGAAGCCCAGTAATACAACTTACTCCGACATCATCCCTGAGTGTTGAGCTGAACGGTTTTTACTTAGTAGGCTGAGCCAGGTGGTCGAACGAAGATCACCTGTTACCAAAAGAAGCGTTATTAGATTTAGTTGTCGCTTCATAAGGCAGTATTTGTAAGGATACTGTAAAACCGGGTGGTACCGAGAAAAAGAAGGTCTTTTCTCCCCGATTATTCTGCTTTGTTGTATGTAGACAGCAGTTTATTCGGAGACGAAAAGGCCTTTTTTACTTTGAATGAGAGCTATCGACATATTTTTGGGGGATACAAACAGATTTCAGTTGGATATGAACAAATTCTGGTCCGATACGAACAGATTTCAACCGGATATGAACAAATTCAATCGCCAATAACCTGGTTACTCACTCATGTTTTATTAGGCACAGTCACACGCTTAGTTTTTCAAATATTCAATCATCCACAAGGAGGGATTACGACGTGAAAGTAGAAGCAAAGCTGGAATACCAACCCAGTACCGCACCAAAAACAGGTGCAGACCTTCTCATCGATTTATTAAAAAAAGCAGAGGTCGATACAATTTTTGGTTACCCGGGAGGCGCTGTCCTACCAATTTACGATGCGATTTATCGGGCTCGAGGTACCATTAACCATGTCCTCTTCCGTCATGAGCAGGGAATGATTCACGCAGCGGAAGGATATGCCCGAATTACCGGAAAACCTGGGGTAGTCATTGCTACTTCCGGTCCGGGTGCGACCAACTTGGTTACCGGAATTACCGACGCCATGATGGACTCCTTGCCGCTCGTGGTATTCACCGGGCAGGTTGCACGTACTGTCATCGGAACAGATGCCTTCCAAGAAGCGGACGTCATGGCCATTACAACACCAATCACCAAACATAATTATCAAGTGCAATCCATTGCTGACTTGCCAAGAATCGTGAAGGAAGCCTTTCACATTGCTTCTACTGGCAGGCCGGGACCAGTCTTGGTCGATATTCCGAAAGATATATCATCTGAAGTTTTAGCCGGCGAGCCTGAAGAAGCGAGCATTCATTTGCCGGGCTACCAACCAACCATTAAGCCCAATCCGTTACAAATCAAAAAACTGGCAGATGTGATTCAAAAAGCTAACAAACCTGTCGTCCTTGCTGGTGCAGGAGTTCTTCACAGCCAGGCATCTGCTGAATTAACAGCCTTTGCCGAAAAGCACAAACTTCCAGTCGTGACCACCCTGCTTGGACTTGGAACATTCCCAGGAGACAGTTCTCTCTCCTTAGGAATGGCCGGCATGCACGGAACCTATGCCGCAAATATGGCTTTATACGAATGTGATTTATTAATCAATTTCGGGGCACGTTTCGATGACAGACTTACAGGCAACCTAAAACACTTTGCACCACATGCCAAAGTAGCTCACATTGATATTGATCCAGCAGAAATTGGTAAAAATGTCGCCACACAAATTCCAATTGTCGCAGACGCTAAAGTTGCATTAATTGAGCTAAATGATCAGACTGCAGAATCTCCCACACATGACGCATGGCTCGAAAGACTGAATTACTTTAAACACGACTACCCGCTTTGGTATAAACATAACCCAGCCGGGATGAGTCCTCAATGGCTCATCGAAGCCGTTCATAAGGTAACCAATGGTAATGCAATTGTCGCGACAGATGTCGGTCAGCATCAAATGTGGGCCGCCCAGTATTACACCTTCAAGCAGCCACATCGTTGGATTACGTCAGGAGGGCTGGGCACAATGGGTTTTGGCTTCCCGGCGGCGATTGGGGCGCAAATTGCATCGCCGGAAAGTACAGTCGTAGCTATTGTTGGTGATGGTGGCTTCCAAATGACACTTCAAGAGCTATCTGTCATTTATGAACGAAACTTGCCTGTTAAAATCATCATCGTCAATAACGGCGCACTCGGAATGGTTCGCCAGTGGCAAGAGCTATTATACGATAATCGTATTTCCGAATCCCTTCTCCATACGCAGCCTGATTTTGTAAAACTGGCCGAAAGCTATTCCATTCGTGGAATTAAAGTTGATAACCAAGAAGACCTTATCGCTGTCCTACCAGAAGTTTTCACCTATGACGGTCCGGTTTTACTCGATTGCCGCGTCTTCCAGCAGGAAAAAGTGTATCCAATGATTGCCCCTGGAAAAGGGTTGCATGAAATGATTGGGGTGAAACCTTCATGAAACGAATTATAACTTTAACCGTTCAAGATCGAAGCGGTGTCCTTAATCGTGTCACTGGTCTATTGCAAAGACGGCAATTTAACATTGAAAGTATTTCAGTGGGACCTACTGAAACTGAGGGTATTTCAAAAATGACCCTTGTCGTAGAAATTGAAGATGAGCAACGTCTTGAACAGGTTACGAAACAATTAAACAAGCAAATTGATGTGTTAAAAGTGTCCGATATTACCGATAAAGCGATTGTTGTCAGAGAGCTGGCGCTCATCAAAGTAGCGAGCAGCTCACAGCTCCGCAGCGAAATTAACGGCATCATTGATCCATTTCGCGCCTTGATTATTGACGTAAGTAAAGAAAGTTTAGCAGTTCAAATCACAGGCCGCCCTGATAAAATCGATGCCTTAATTGAACTGCTTCGTCCATACGGCATTAAAGAGATTGCCAGAACAGGGTTGACCGCCTTCTTACGTGGGTACCAGCCACAAGTTAACGAACTAGCTACTTATTCTCTATTAAAATAATACTATTCCTGAAAGGATGATTCATAATGGTAAAAGTACTTTATAACGGAGATATTCAAGAGGAAGTTTTACAAGGAAAAAAAATCGCAGTAATTGGTTATGGCTCACAAGGTCATGCACATGCTCTTAATTTAAAGGAAAGCGGCTTTGATGTTGTGGTTGGATTACGCGGAGGAAAATCATGGGATAAAGCGGTTGAAGATGGTGTTGATGTTCGCTCAGTTGCAGAGGCAACCGCGACTGCAGACGTTGTAATGGTTCTTCTTCCAGACGAAATGCAGCCGAAGGTGTATGAAGAAAGCATCAAACCAAACCTGGAAGCAGGTAATGCCCTTGTTTTTGCCCATGGCTTCAACGTTCATTTTAACCAAATCGTCCCGCCTGCGGATGTTGATGTTTTTCTTGTTGCACCTAAAGGACCAGGACATTTAGTGCGTCGCACCTATACAGAAGGTGCCGGAGTTCCTGCCCTCTATGCCGTTTACCAAGATTACACTGGCCAGGCACGCGATGTTGCTCTAGCCTATGCAAAAGGGATCGGCGCAGCTCGGGCCGGTGTTCTAGAAACTTCTTTCCAAGAAGAAACGGAAACAGATCTTTTCGGGGAACAGGCTGTTCTTTGCGGCGGTACTACTGCCCTGATCAAAGCAGGCTTCGAAACACTTGTTGAAGCTGGCTATCAGCCTGAAGTTGCCTACTTCGAGTGTTTACATGAATTGAAATTAATCGTTGACCTGTTATACGAGGGTGGCTTAGAAAACATGCGTTACTCGATTTCTGATACAGCCCAGTGGGGAGATTTCGTTTCGGGACCGCGTGTTGTGAACGATGATACAAAAGCACGGATGAAGGATATTTTAAAAGATATTCAAACTGGAGTATTTGCTAAAGGCTGGATCTTAGAAAACCAAGCAAACCGCCCGCAGTTTAACGCGATTAACCGCAGTGAAAACAACCATCCAATCGAAAAAGTTGGCCGTGAGCTTCGCGCCCTAATGCCATTTATTAAAAAACCAGTAAATGCAAAGAAGGAAGTGGTGGTTCATGGTTCACGTTAACATCTTTGATACAACCTTACGTGATGGTGAGCAGTCCCCTGGTGTGAATTTAAACCAGCTGGAAAAATTAGAAATTGCCAGACAGCTTGAGCGGTTTGGTGTGGACATTATGGAGGCCGGTTTCCCGGCTTCCTCCCAAGGAGATTTCGAAGCAGTCAGAGCGATTGCCCAGACAATCAAAAATTCTTCCATCACAGGACTGGCACGGGCAACGAAATCGGACATCGACATTGCGTGGGATGCTTTAAAAGATGCAGCAGAACCAAGATTACATGTTTTCCTGGCAACCTCCCCTATCCATATGCAATATAAACTATTGAAATCACCAGAGGAAGTCACCCAAACAGCTATAGACATGGTTTCTTACGCGAGAAAAAGATTCCCGCACGTCGAATGGTCTGCAGAGGATGCTTCCCGGTCTGATCTTGATTTTCTCGTTCGAATCATTACGAAAGTGATTGATGCCGGGGCAACCGTCATCAATCTACCAGATACGGTCGGTTATACAACACCTGAAGAATATGGTCGAATGTTCCGCTACGTCCGGGAAAACGTCCCAAATATTCATAAGGCCGCTTTATCCTGTCATTGCCATGATGACTTAGGCATGGCTGTTGCCAATTCACTCGCAGCCATCGAAAACGGTGTCACCCAAGTGGAGGGCACAATTAATGGAATCGGCGAACGTGCCGGAAACGCATCATTAGAAGAAATTGCAGTTGCACTTAATATTCGTAAAGATAAGTATAATTTTACAAATAATCTTGTTTTAAAAGAAATCAAACGAACAAGTGATCTTGTCAGCCGTTTTACTGGAATGCTGGTTCCACCCAATAAAGCAGTGGTTGGAAAAAATGCCTTTGCCCATGAATCTGGTATTCATCAAGACGGTGTGTTAAAAAATACGTTAACTTATGAGATTATTACTCCTGAATTAGTTGGGGTCAAATCCAATGATTTGGTACTTGGCAAACATTCCGGACGCCATGCGTTCAAAGATAAAATCGAACAGATGGGATTTCACTTATCGCCGGAAAAGCTTGGCGAAGCGTTCACTTCTTTTAAACAATTAACTGATCGAAAAAAGGAAGTAACCGACGAGGATTTGTTTACGATTTTAACCGATATACAAACAGCGGTTGTTGATATAAAGAAATATGAGCTGGTAGCTTTTCAAGTGCAGTACGGTTCAGCTAATCTTCCTACTGCAACCGTTGCCCTCACTACTCCTGAAGGAATTCGGGCCGAAACAGCCCGCACTGGTTCAGGAAGTGTCGAGGCACTAATGAACACATTAGAAGCTCTGATTAAAGAAGAAATTCATCTGACTGATTTTAGATTAAGCTCAATAGGCCAGGGACGGGATGCTCTTGCTGAGGTCCATGTCAAAATGACCGTGAACGGAAGCCCTGTAAGCGGCCGCGGCTCCGCGCAGGATGTGTTGGAGGCTTCTGCAAAATCCTTTTTGAACGCCGTCAATCGCGTATTTTTCACCCATAATGCCGTCCTAAAAGAAACGGCAATGTTATAAATCTAAACTAAAAAAATGAGGAGGTTGCTTCGATGAAAAAAAGAATTGTCCTGCTTCCCGGTGATGGTATTGGCAAGGAAGTTATTGACTCTGCAAAAGATGTGTTACGTGCAATTGCTGAAGAATTTAATCACTCTTTTAGCTTCGACACCCATGAAATCGGAGGAGCAGCCATAGACCAGTACGGCACTCCCCTGCCAGAAACGACTGTGGAAGCATGCGCTCAAGCCGATGCTGTATTGCTTGGTGCCGTTGGTGGACCAAAATGGGATAACAATCCCTCCCATTTACGCCCTGAAAGAGGATTACTTGGAATTCGGAAAGCTCTTGATTTATATGCCAATTTAAGGCCCATCAAAGGCTTTAAGAACCTTCTCCATGCCTCACCTCTAAAGGAAGAAGTGGTATCAGGAAGCGACCTCCTTATTGTACGCGAATTAACAGGGGGACTTTATTTTGGAACACCAAGTGAACGACGTGACAACGGAAACGCTGTGGTAGATACTCTTTCCTATTCCCGTTCAGAGATTGAAAGAATCGTAGATAAGGCCTTTCAAGCAGCCCAACAGCGGCGCGGACTACTTACATCGGTTGATAAAGCTAACGTGCTTGAGTCTAGCAAGCTATGGCGCGAAATTGTCGAAGAGAAAAAAGCCCAGTATCCAGACGTGGCCGTTGAACATGTTTTAGTCGATGCTGCCGCAATGAAATTGATCACGAACCCTACCCAGTTCGATGTCATCGTTACTGAGAATCTATTCGGAGACATCTTAAGCGACGAAGCTTCCGTTTTAACTGGATCGCTTGGCATGCTCCCTTCTGCAAGCTTGCGAGAGGATGGGGTTGGGCTTTACGAACCTGTTCACGGCTCAGCACCAGACATCGCCGGAAAAGGAGTCGCCAATCCAGTCGCGATGATTTTATCCACTGCCCTTATGCTCAGATATTCATTCAAATTAGATGACGAAGCGAAAGTGATTGAAGATGCTGTTCAATCCGTACTAGATGCGGGCTTCCATACAGCGGACCTCCAAGTTGCAGATGGACGCCTTGTTGGTACCTTTGAAATGACCAAACTCATTGTCGATTATATTAAATCACAAAATGCTTCGAAGTGTATCGCAAGCTGTTATTTTTGAGTGTGGGCACCCGCTAGGCTGAATGAGACCTGGCGGTTTTCCCATATTAAAGTGGGGGATTCGCTAGTAAGGTGAAGTTATTCGACAGTAAGGTGAAGTTATCCGATAGTAAGGCGGAGTTTTACGACAGTAGCATGAATTAATACTTAGAGGACACACAGGGGGCCACTATACCCTCTCTGATAAATCTATTAACGTGAGGAAGGAAGCTATGCAAACACCAAAAACGATTATCCAAAAAATTTGGGAGCAGCATGTTGTCCAGCATGAACAAGGAAAGCCCGATTTACTTTATATTGATTTGCATCTCGTTCACGAAGTGACCTCTCCTCAGGCATTTGAAGGCTTACGAATGAACGGGCGCACCGTTCGTCAACCGAATCTCACCTTTGCGACGATGGATCATAATGTTCCTACACGTGAACGCCATATTATCAAGGACCAAGTCTCTAAGACTCAAATGGATACATTAAAACATAATTGTCAGGAATTTGGCATTACACTTGCTGACATTCATCACCCTGATAACGGGATTGTCCATGTAATTGGTCCGGAACTTGGTCTCACCCAGCCCGGAAAAACTATTGTTTGCGGTGACAGTCATACGTCGACACATGGGGCGTTCGGTGCTCTCGCTTTTGGAATTGGTACGAGCGAAGTCGAACATGTCCTTGCCACACAAACGCTTTGGCAAGCACCACCAAAAACACTTAACGTAAAAGTCAATGGTGAGCTTGGGACGGGCGTAACAGCGAAAGACTTAATTCTGGCGATTATTGGGAAATATGGTGTCCAGTTTGGAACCGGCTATGTGATGGAATATACAGGTGCAGCAATTCGTGCCCTCTCAATGGAAGAACGGATGACGGTTTGTAACATGTCAATTGAGGCTGGCGCTAGAGCAGGACTCATTACACCCGATGAAACCACTTTTGAATACTTACGGGGAAGGCGACATGTCCCTCAAGGTGAAGCGTTCGAGGAAGCGGTTGCCAAATGGAGGGAACTTGCCACTGATGAAGGTGCGACCTATGATGCGGTCGTTGAGATAGAAGCCGCCGAAGTCGAGCCGCAGGTTACCTGGGGCACAAATCCAGGTATGTGTATTCCGATTACCGCAAATGTTCCAAGTCCAACCGAAGCAGTGAAAACCAGCAAGAAGGACGAAATCACCCGAGCACTTGAATACATGGGCCTTGAAGCGGGTCAACCCATTTCAAGTGTGAAAATAGACCATGTATTCATCGGTTCCTGCACAAATTCACGCTTAAGCGACTTACGTAAAGCAGCTGAGGTTATTCGTGGCCGGAAAGTTAGTCCTGCTGTTACCGCCATCGTCGTTCCTGGTTCGTTTAGCATCAAGCTTGTTGCAGAAAAAGAAGGACTTGATGAGGTCTTTAAAGATGCTGGCTTTGAATGGCGTGAAGCCGGATGCAGTATGTGCTTGGCGATGAATGATGATATTTTATCACCAGGAGATCGCTGCGCCTCCACTTCGAACCGCAATTTTGAAGGGCGCCAAGGAAACGGAGCACGAACACATCTTGTCAGTCCTGAAATGGCAGCTGCTGCTGCGGTTGCCGGTCATTTTGTTGATGTCCGACAGTTCACTGCACAGGAGGTTGGTTAAATTATGGAACCGCTACGTACTCACAAAGGCCTTGTTTGTCCCTTAAATCGGACCAATGTCGACACAGACCAAATTATTCCGAAGCAATTCCTTAAGCGAATCGAGCGCAGCGGCTTTGGACAATTTTTATTTTATCATTGGCGTTTTGATGACAATGGAAATCCGCGTCCAGATTTCCCTTTGAATGATGCAAAATATAAAGACGCATCCATTTTAGTAGCCGGCGAAAACTTTGGCTGCGGCTCCTCTCGTGAACATGCTCCCTGGGCTGTTCAGGATTTTGGCTTCAAGGTCATTATCGCCCCAAGCTATGCTGATATTTTTAAAAACAACTGCGTAAAAAATGGCATCCTCGCGATTCAGGCGAGTGAGGAACAAGTTCAAGCAATCATAGAAAAAGCTGAATCTGAAGGTTATACATTAACAGTCAACCTTGAGGAACAAGTAGTTTATGATCATGAGGGCTTTGAAGTAAAATTCGATATCGCTCCCTACCCTAAACAAATGCTGCTTAATGGCTGGGACGAAATTGGTGTGACTCTAAACTATGAGGAAAAAATTAATAATTTTGAACTTATCCACCTGCAACCATGATTAAAGGTGTCAGGCACCAACAATGTTGGTGCCTGACACCTATTTATTTCTATTGTTCTATTGCCGCCCTTTTTATCCAATTCATAGAACTCCCCCTTACAATGCTTAAATGAATATATTCACTAGAAAATGATTATCTCCTCTATAAAAAAATAAAAGCCCTACTCCTTTTAGGAGTAAAGCTCTCGTTTTTCCTTCATTTTTTTCACCTAAAATTCCGGCAATTGATCAAGATTATTTTCCTTTATCCCGTCTGGTTCACTTCGAATAATATCTCTCCCGTATTTGTGAAAAACATCGATATGAGCAATCTTCCCCGCCTTCGCTTCCTCTAAGGCCGTTATATAATCCAATTCCCGCCCGGTATTTGTTTTAAAAGCAATAAGATCCCCATCGTTATTTTTCCTGACTCCTACAAACTCTTCTTTTCCATCATGATTCGTTTGGTTCGCTTCCAGTTGGTCCTGTTGCTCACTTTGCTGCTTATATTGTTCGTAAATTTTTTCAAATTCCTGTTCCATCATTTCCACCTCCGAACATTTGTTAGTATTATTCTTTTTGAAAAATTTATCCAAGGGTTTAAAAGTGTCAGAAACTTGTCAAAATTAACCTAATCGATCAAAAAACTCTAATATCCCATGTGGTATAATTTACCTGATTGGGAGGCGATTTAATGGAACCATTAGAAGGATATGCTTGGTTTTATATTCGGAATCATCACCAACAGGGACCAGTGGGATTGTTTGAGCTAAAAAAATTGTTTGAACAAGGAATATTATCCGCTGACACATTTATTTGGACAAAAAACATGCAATGCTGGCAAATGGCCAAAACGCTTGACCTATTTTACGGCGTTATTCCCAAAACCGAGCCGGAGGAACAAGTTCCAAAGAATTATGCTATTGATTGGGAAGAAATAAAAAAGGATACTTATCCCAATGGAAGACCCGCTGTACGATACCTTGCCAGGTTTTTCGATCTCTCGCTATTTTCACTTTTCCTAATCACCTTTGTATCCATCTTCTCTCCTAAATTCATTCTAGAATCTTCAGAAATCTTTATTTTTATGTTTAGCCTTATTCTCTATATTTTAGTCGAGGCCGTCATTCTTTCAATTTTTGGTAATACGTTAGGAAAGGCCATTCTTAATACAAGACTTAGAACGGTTAACGGAGAACCAATTGATTTTCTCACCGCACTCAAGAGAAGTATTTTTGTTAATGCTGCTGGTATGGGGTTTGGAGTTCCCATTATTAATTTCATTTGCTTTTATTTTTCTTATTTTGATCTTAAAAAAAATGGAAAATCCACCTGGGACGAACAAATCGGAACAGTTGTTTTATATGGTCAAGTTAATTTAACGAGGATTCTGTTCGTCAGCCTATTTCCGATTGCACTTTTGGTGGCTGGGACTCTTATCTAGACCCTTCATTTGTGAACAAATGAACAAAACCATTTAAAAGAAGCACTTGATAAAAAATATTAACAGGTATAATATGAATGAAAATCGCGTAGTGAAGGAAAACTCAGGAGAATACTTTTCATCGTAGAGAATATATACAGAATAGGAATCTAAGTATGCACTTTCTGGTGAAGGGGGAAATCTCATGAATAAATTAGTAAATGATAATCTGTATGAAACGAGAAATATCCTAATAAAGGAGATTACTTTATTAAGTGATGCTCAATTTAATAGTAAGCCTGATATGAATAAGTGGAGTATAGCACAAGTTTGCCATCACTTAGTTTTAGTGGAAGAGGCATCTATAAAGGCTATTGCATGGGGATTAAAAGAGATTGATAGTACTCAAAAAGAACGCAAAAAAGTTCACCTTATATTATTGGATAGAACGAAAAAGCTTAAAGCTCCAAATATCGTTGAACCAGATGTAGAACCATTTGAAGTTCAGCAAATAATTGATTTGTTAAATGATTCGAGAAAAAAATTGCTGACTTTTCTTAGTACTATAGAAGATAAATCCATATTGGCGGAAAAATCAGTGAAACATCCTGTTTTTGGTGAATTACCTCTTGATCAATGGATTGAACAGATATTTTTGCATGAACAGCGACACATTGAACAAATAAAAGAGATAAAATTACTTTAGATGCGAGGCACTAAACTTATGATTATAAGCGGATTTTGTTTGAGTAAAGAGTAATTAGCCTATCAAAAAAGAAATTTTAACTTTTTGAAATATTATACTTAAAGTAACGGGTAGCGTTAATCCAGGAAGGATTAACGCACTTTTTTGTTGAATTCTTTATTGAACTAACCAAGGTAAAGGAACTGCGAAAGCTATGTTAGAAATAATTTACGAGGAATGCCGGATTGTGGCATAACACCTTTAAAGGGAATTGGATATTTATGTTGAATCTTTTAAATAAGGATAGACAGAAAGGATGAATATTGATGAAATTAACAACCATTAACAGCATTAGAACGAATAATTTTAGTGATGATCGTGTGATGCAAAAAATCACAGAAATGTGGAAGGATGCTTCTAATCGTCTAGCTAAACATGAAAACAATACATACGGTGTTTATCATGAATATGATAGTAACTATAAAGGGGATTATTCATTAAGCGTAGCTATTGATGATAATGGTGAGGAACCAGTAATAGAGATACCAGATTACGAGAAATACGAAATCTTCAAAGTGGATACAGGCGAAGAACAAGGTATATTTAATACTTGGTGTAAGATATGGGATCAAGAAGAATCAGGTACATTAAAACGAGCTTATTCATATGATTATGAGAAATATTACCCTAATGGGGAAATTGAAATACACATCGCGATAAAGTAGCAAAGATCATTGGTCATTCATCTTTAACTAAATGGGTACGTTAGCAAAAAATTGAAGAATAACATGAATGGCTTAGAGAAAAACTCCGAGTCATTCTTTATGTGAAATATACTACGAATCCCTTGGTGAATATTTTGTGATTAATGTTGAGATTTTCCTTGCGATTTACTATTTTGCACCTCACAAGTGAACCCGTTCGGCACCTATTTGAATAGGTGCCAGATTTTTAGTTATCCATTTTTACCCATTATAGATTCCAATCACATTTCCATCGAGGTCTAAGAATTGCGCAAATGTACCGAAATCGGGGATTGCCGTTTCTGGTACGATAACTTTCCCACCCAGTTGGCTTACTTTTTCTAAACAAGCTGAAATGTCAGCCACTTTAATATAAAGGGTCAGATAGGTAGGTTCCTCGCGTGTCCAATTATAAATAAGACCATTTAACCCAGCGTCCTCTCCAGATATACTCATGACCGGTCCATCGTCGGTAATCCTCCAATTGAAGACGGTCTGATAAAACTTCTGTGAACGACTTCCTTCCCTGGCAGCAATTTCGAAAAAACTAATATGATTTACAGCAATATTATCCATACTCTGACTGTTTTTGTGCTTGCTACCTCTATAAGCCCCAACGATATTCCCATCTGGATCGACGAATTGAGCAATCGAGCCACCAGTTGGAACTGCCATTTCCGGTAGGATGACACTCCCACCCATTTCCTCGACTTTCGCCAAACATTCCTGAATGTTGTCCACATTCACATAAATGCTGACATGTGTCGGATGATCTCTATGCGGCCATTTGAGAATGTGACCGTTTAGTCCCGCATCAGAAATTTTCAGTAATGGACCCACGTCAGTTATTTTCCAATTAAAAAGGTTTTCATAAAAGCTTTTCGCCCGGTTTCCGTCCCTTGCTGCAATTACAAACATTTCAATCGTTTGTCCCATTTTTAGCCACTCCCGTTCTATTTTCTTAAGCGCAATACTCTCAGCTTTCAGTATTAGCGATTTTTTGCCATTTCTCAAACTATTCTTAGTATATATGAATCTTAATTCTACTTCATTATGCTCATTTCCTTCCAAGGAAGTCAGAGTTTCATTAAAAACAAGCTATAAGATGTGAATCCATTTTTTAGGGGAGTCTAAAAGACTATTTTGGGCGCTTGACTTCTTTTTCAACGACAATATCATCGACTAGCTTTTCAGCCACTCTTCGATATAAATTGCTCATATGGATGAGTGATGAAATCATGAGCACCTGCTCTAGATAGGCAGAACTCTCCTCTTGGTTTGCGGTGATTTCTTCATTAACATCCTTCATTCTTGTGTCGATATCCTTTTTAAAATCAGCAACATTCTGGCTGGTTAATTTCAGATAGCTAGTGTAGAAGGAATCCAAATCTATTTCTTCTTTTATGATCCGTTTATTCATCCCATCTAGCGTGACTTTAATATCATTGATTGATAATGCCCCTTTCAGCTGATAAATCAAACTCATCAAGATCAGATGCTCTTTTGAATACTTTTTATTCTGAATCGGAAAAATCAACTTTCCTTTGGCATAGTTATTGATCATCGTCTTCGTAAGAACCTTTTCCTCGTCATTTCGCTTTGATTCAGAATATTTATTTTCAAATAGTTGAATCACTTGATCCATGTATAAATCTATGTTTGGAATTTCAGTCAACTCTAAGCTTCTATCTAAGTCGAGCCGTTCGATTATTCGATTGATATTCTCCATTGTAAAAACCCAGTTCATTTGCTTTGATATTTTTATTATACATAAAGAAATAGGTATTGACTAGATGATAAAACGTTAGTATCATTATATGTAGTTATTGAAACTACATATCGTGTTAAGGGGGCATATATAATGAACAGTTACATTCGGGAACCAATCAATGGATTCACTCATTTAGCCGGGGCAATATTATCTTTTGTTGGACTTCTGGCGATGGTCATCAAGGTATCACTAACAACTCCGTCACCACTGGCAATCACCGCAGTCATTATTTTCGGCGTAAGTATGATTCTGCTTTATTCCGCTTCAGCCACCTATCACATGGTAATAGCCAAGGACAAAGTGATTGCCTTCCTACGGCGGCTCGATCATTCGATGATTTTTATTTTAATTGCTGGCACGTATACGCCTTTTTGCTTCATTAGTTTGAACGGAAAAACGGGTGCGATTCTGTTTTCGATTATCTCAGGCGTTGCCATCAGTGGTGTTGTGTTCAAAATGGTTTGGTTCAATTGCCCCCGCTGGATTTCTACAGCATTATACCTTGCCATGGGTTGGATGATTGTTTTTGTATTTTCACCACTTGCAGGAAGTTTAAATCCGATGGGATTGTTTTTATTGGTGCTAGGTGGAATCTTCTATACAATTGGCGGAGTCATTTATGGAGCAAAGCCTAAGTTTTTGGAATCTAAATATTTTGGCTTCCACGAAATCTTCCATATTTTCATTCTGCTTGGCAGCTTAGCACATTTCTTATCAGTATTTCTTTACGTGATTTAATCATAATGGGAACAAAAAAAGAGCTTGGGTTCCAAGCTCTTTTTTTCGACCAAAGTTTTCTTATCCTCCTGGCAAATAAAACCTTAATCTTCATCTTTAATATCTTTATCTTCAGGAATTGGTTCATTCGCCAATTCTTCCACTAAGTTTTTATATTTCTTAAGCTGTTCAAAATGTGTCTTGAATTGTTCCTTGTAGACCAATACTTCACCTTCACTGTCACGTAAAACTCGGATTTTTCCTTGTAAAATTAAACTCTCCACGTATGGTACAGATACCGATAAATAATCAGCCGTTTCCTCTACTGTTAAATACACTTATTTCATCACTCCTTCTACTATCTTAATAGAGCCTATTATAGCTTATTTTATCAGGATTATTTTTTATCTTAAGGCTCTTATTTCATAGATTGTTACTTTTATTGAACTTTAAGGACGATCTGACAATTACCCTTCAATCCGCTGATAAAAGTAACATATTCGCTGATATATCCTTTAAATTCGTTGATGAGCTGAATATAATAAGACCTTTTAAAGAAAAGTTGTGGAATTCTGCTTTCTCTTTTATTGTAAAGTACAGTGTTTCTATTCCTCTTTCAAAAAGTTAAGATGATTTACAACTCGTCCTGCTCTGCCCTTTGTGGTGACTGCTTGTGAAAGTGAATTTAAGATTGCTTCTTCAACCGCCTCTGCTGCCGCGGTAAAAAGTTGGTTCATAACCAGAGAATCTTCTCGAATCTGTATCCGCGTTTCCGTCAATTCCTCAGCAAAGTGGGGAATTTTCTCTGCAGTTGAAAATGCAATGACAATATCACCGCTGCCATGGCTAAAATGACTGCCTACTCTGCCAAGTCCAATTCCGCAGCGTTTCGCAACCCGCTGCAACTGACGGTCACTTAACGGGGCATTTGTTGCCAGCACGATAATAATCGAACCATCGGCTGTTTCGGAAAGTCCGGTCTTACCATCATATTGAAAAGCCCGAAATTCCTCCATTTCACCAAAATTACTAAGAACTAAACAGCCAACGGTGTAATCTTCAACAACCCGTGATGAAGAACCGATTCCACCCTTATAACCAAAGCAAATCATTCCCTTACCGGCACCAACAGCCCCTTCCCTTGCTTGATGACCGGAAGCATTCATAATTGCCTCTTTCGCGTGTTCCGGTTTAACTGGGAACAGTCGAATTGAATTTAAATAGCTGTCATTGCATTCCCCAACAACAATATTGATGGTCCCAGTGGTATCGCCGATTTCTGGATTTTCCCCAAGCATGTACTCAAGTGTCCCTTGGGTCACAGCAGGTACTGCAAATGTATTCGTCAACATAATCGGCGATTCGAGCACACCTAATTCATTTAGCTGCACAAGGCCAGTCGTCTTCCCAAATCCGTTTATGACATAACTCGCTGCTGTTACTTTTTCATTAAACAAATTCCCTCCATGTGGCAAAATCGCCGTTACACCTGTACAGGCATAATCATTACCAAATTCATCTAGAGGTAAATCCAGTGTCACATGACCAACCTTAACACCCTCGACGTCTGTAATACAGTTTTTCACACCCGTTGGCAGCTTGCCAACAGTGATTCCTTTTTCTCTAGCTTTCATCTTCCTATCCCCGGCCGATGGTCAAGGAAGTTTTGATTGGCAAAGCCCCTTACCTCTTC
Source organism: Neobacillus sp. (assembly GCF_031988165.1). NCBI lineage: Bacteria > Bacillati > Bacillota > Bacilli > Caryophanales > Bacillaceae > Neobacillus > Neobacillus sp. The sequence continues at coordinate 22,402 of NZ_DALZYO010000027.1, read as the reverse complement.
TTCTTTAAAGTGTTTTAACAGTTCATTTATGAGATTTTGACTCTTAGATGCATCTTCTAAATCCGTGATAAAGGTCGAAATTCCATCGAAGTCCGACCCTAAACCAACTTGCCTCACACCACCTAATGAACAGAAATGATCGATATGCTTTACTAGATCAGGGATTGTCACCTCACCAGATTCTTTTACAAACGGAGGATGGTAGACAACATGAATCAAACCGCCCTGGTTAAACATCGCTACAGCTTGTTCATCCGTTAAATTTCGCGGATGACTACAAAGCGCTCTTGCATTGGAGTGACTGGCAATCGGATACTTGGCTAATTCAATAACCTCCCAAATCCCTTTGTCACTTAAATGCGACACATCTGTTAGGATTTGATGTTTGTTATTAAAGGCAACAATTTCTTTTCCAAACCGTGTCAGCCCCCCGCCGCGTGGTTCCTCAGCCCCATCTGCGGCAAGATTTGCATGATTCCAGGTCAGACCAACGGAGCGAACACCCAACTGATAAAGAATATGTAACTTTGTTAAATCATTGCCGACCGCATCCACACCTTCAAGTGTTAGCAGCGCACCAATTTGTCCAAGCTTTAACTGATCAAAATCTTCCCACTCCTTCAAATGGACCATATCTGGATTTTTCCCAAGCACTTCCTTGTAAAAATAATCAATTTGCTCGAGGGCAACCTGAAATTTCTGATCGCCCTTAATTTCTGGTTCAATAAAAATGGCAAAACATTGTACCTTGACTTGTCCAAGCTGTAATCTTGTTTTATTCGTCTGGAGTTCTGGCGCATCCGTAAATCGTAAAGCACCTTTAGCTTCTTGAAGTTTCATCAATGCATCACAATGTAAGTCAATTATATTCATTTAGAGCCTTCTCCTTTTTTTTAAAAGTTTAACACAATAAAAAGAGCTAGGTGCATCATTTACCTAGCCTAAGAAGTAATTAATTTTTTCATAAAAATATGAGTTAGTTTTGTTCCGCTATCTTTTTTACCTTCGGCAGCACCTTGTCCCAAATCTCGGCACTTGCATTTCTATATTTCTCACCATCGGTCATCACTGAGAAATCCCCTTGTAAAATATGAAGGGTCGTTTTGCCATTTTCTTCTGATAACTCAAAAGTAATACCGTCTTCATCTGACACTAGCGCTTTTTCCTCACTTCGAACATCAAACACGGTAAACCGTAGTAATTTGTTTTGCTCAACAGCCGTTACATTCCCTTCGACAATGACCATACCGTCTTGCCCCTTCCAAAGAACCGGACTGCTAAGTTCCCATGTTGATTCGATATGGAACTCTGGGCCACCACTTGAAAACTCAAGCGCCCATTGATTTGTATGTTCCGCCTTTGTCAGAGCAGCCCACACCTGTCCCACCGGAGCATTGATTTCAATCGTTTTATCGACAAAAAGCTTTCCCATTCGTATCCCCCATTTCAATCTGATTTTTAAAAGTAATTCCATTATATCTCAAAGAATATATCTAGAAAAATTTCATTAAGAAAACTGACCGACTAGCGAAGACAAAACGTAGTTTAATGAATAGATTCATCTGCGATGGAAATACGAACGAAGTCTTCCGTGGAGCACTATGCGTTCAAATTTATGAATATTAATTTTGGCAAAAAAAATTCCCCTCACCATAATGGCGAAGGGATTTTTACCTATTAATTTATACCTACTGCATCCTTCTTTTCTCGAAAAATCGCATGTTCAAGCAATAGACAAAAAATCAGTCCTACGAGCAAGCCATTGGAAACGATGTTCCGCAGCCATGGTGCGACACTTCCAAAGCTTTCAGGAGGCAGGAACATCATGCCGATTCCTACCATGAGCGAAAGGCCGATGACCAATAGATTTCGCGCGGACGGCTCCTGTCCCATAAGATCGCGAATACCAAAACCCATCATTTGTGAAAAAGGAATAAATAAAGAGGCGTAGGCAACTTCTAATGGCAGGGTCGATAAAAATCCGCCGATATACGGGAAAAACCCAGCGACCATAATCAATACTGCCCCGATAATCAGCGGGCGCATCCTTTTTATTCCCGTTGTGCTAATAAATCCAGCTGAAACCGATAAAGGCACAACTCCAACAACGGAAAAGATTCCGGAAACAAATAAGTTAACCCCATTGCCGAAAATCCCCTTTTGATACTGTTTGGGCTTCACTTCTTTTTCTAAGGCAATACCCACGACTAAAATGCTGGCAATCACATTTGAAATAAGCACAACAGAGGTAATAATCGACGTCAGGACAATCCCTAAATCAAATTGAGGCATCCCCCAGTCAAGTAGCTTTGGTAATGTGAACCAACTGGACGGCTCATATACTTTACCCTGATGAATCAATCCAAATAAATGAAACAACATCCAACCGACAACAATCCCAATTAGTGGCCCCATGCTTTTTAAAATACCGCTTACTTTGAGGGAAATCGTTAAAATAATAATAATTTCAATGAAACAAATAAAGGTAATTTTCCCACTTAACTGGCCTGTTGCGGTTATTCCGAGGATACTTTTAAAAAAAGAACCGCTCAACTGACTAACGAGTAAGATTAAATATACTCCAGTCACAATTGGTGTAAATAAATTGCGCACCTTTTCAATGATCGGTAAAAATCCTAAGACGGCTAAGAATATCCCGGCAATGATGAGGCCCATTTCTAATTGCTGTAGCAAAAGACCCTGATCTCCCGGAGCACTCATCGTTCCAAGCAGGATAAAGATGGCCCACCACATACCTGCTGCTCCTTCGACAACAGGAAGACGGTGGCCAAAGAAAATTTGAATCAATGTGGCCGCACCGCTGACAAATAGCATTCTTTCCATAAAGGTTGAAATGTCAGCAGGTGACATATGGAAGGCAGCACCTACCACTACAGGAACGGCAATAATGTTTGTCAGCATAAAGACAGCCCACTGAACGCCCTGGACTCCTGCTAGAAAGCCGCCCTCTTTTTTTGTGAAATCAACCATATTTTGAAACCCCTTCTTTCTCTATAAAGCAACAGATTCTTGTTTTTCCAACTTACTATTATAATACCTATCAAGAAAATGTCCATTCAATGAGGCGAGTACTTGTTGGAAAAGCATGCCGACAACTACAGGAACAGCCACTTCGGCCGGAAAAAAAGTTACAGAGATAACAGCCCCATTGAAGGATATATCTTTCGGAAATCGAAAGAAACCGTTGAGTTTTTTGAACGTTATATTCGATTGAAGTTATTGTAGCGGATTACAGGGCAATTGGCGAGGAATTTTTCCATTTAACTTTCTTTTCAAAGTATTATTACTAAGACAAACTGAATTGACTAAAGCTAACAAAAGGCATAAAATCTTCCATGAGAAAAAAATCATTGAGGTGTTTATTTTGTTACGTCTAATCTTTCAAATCATTGTCACTGGAGCTTGTGCATTACTTTTCGGCTTTGCCTTTAATACCTTTCTCATCCCACATAAATTGGCTTCGGGCGGAGTAACTGGGATTGCCTTCTTTATTCATCATTTTATCCATATCAATACAGGCTGGATTATTCTCATCATTAATATTCCCTTATTTGTTTTAGGTCTTAAATACTTGGGAAAAAGATTTATCTTGTTAACCATTTATGCTGTAGTCGTTCTATCGCTAAGTATGAAGTTTATCCCGGTCCATCCCATCAGTCATGATATTCTTCTATCCTCGATCATTGGCGGTGCCTTGTATGGGATAGCTGTTGGCATTTTGATTCGGTTTGGCGGTTCGACTGGTGGAACCGATATCATCAGTCTTACTCTTTCAAAGAAAAAGAATATGCAGGTTGGATTTTTAAATACTTGTATGAATCTTTTGGTGGTGGGTATTTCTGGTGTAATTTTCGGATGGAATATCACATTATATACGATTATTGCAATTTATGTTGCCGGCCGTGCAGTTGATATGGTGTATACCACTCAGAACAAATTAACCTTAACGATAGTGACGGAAAAGTATGAAGAACTTTGTGAAGCATTAATCCACCTGCATGTCCGAGGAGTTACGATCACGGATGCAGAAGGGGCCTATACCCACAAACCTAAAAAGGTATTAACAACTGTCATCACGAAATTTGAACTTAGTGAAACAAAGCATACCATTAGGGGGATTGATCCGAATGCTTTTGTCAACATTACCCAAACGTTAGAAGTAATGGGACGCTTCCGAAGGTAATAAGAAAAGCGCAAGGCACCAGGAGCTGGACATTTCTCGAAGCTCAAACTTTCCTTATTTGTTAAAATAAAGCAGATTTCCAATAAAAATACGCCTCAAGTCGTAGCGAAAAATAAATCCCCGGTACATAGAGGAATGCGAGAGGAATTCTTATCCTATATATAGAAGGATTAAGGAAGCAAAGGGGATGGAAAAATTGAAAAGAATTTTGATACTTTTATTGGTGATTACCGGCTTATATATTGTGTTTAATCAGTCCGTTCATTTTAATGTATTTAGCGACAATAGCAACAAAGACGGGCATGCTGCTATTTCAAATGGTATCAGCACGATTAATATTGATATTTCGAGTGGAAGTACAACGATAATTCCCGAAGACCGCAAAGATTTGAAAGCTGTTTATACTGGAAAACGAAAGTTAACGGTTAAGGAAGATGGAGATACAGTGGAAGTTACGCTAAAAAGCAAGGGCTTTAATTGGTTCGACTGGGGCTCCTTCTCCGATAAGAGTAAGCTAAAAATCTACATTCCTAAAGATTATAACCGCAGCATGTTCATTGATTTAGGCTCTGGGAATTTGGACTTTTCCGGGGAGTCAAAAAACAAGCCGGTAAAATTAGATGAATTAACGATAAATATCGGATCTGGCAACATGAATCTCAAAAACCTAAATGTGAAGCAGTTTGGACATGATGGCGGATCAGGAAATGTGGACATCGATTCATTAAAAACGAAAACAGGCACTTTTGATATTGCCTCTGGCAACCTTGATATCAAGCATTATACTGGGGCAATAAGAGCGGATGTATCATCCGGCAGGCTGAATATTCAACTAGATAAGTTAATCGATTCCATACAAATGGATGTAACCTCAGGAAATGTCGGACTTGACTTACCTGACAATGCTGACTTCACTTTAAACGGTGATGTAAGCAGCGGCAATATTTCATGCGACTTTCCATTAACAACGAAGGACCTGAACAAGAAATCCATCAAAGGTACACATGGCTCCGGTAAATACAAGATTGAGCTGGATGTCACCAGTGGAAACATCCGAATCTATTAAAAAGAAAAGCGCTGGATTTCAGCGCTTTTCTTTTTTAGAAGGAGAGTTCCTATGTATCAATACCATTTCCCTTAAAGAGATTGGCGATAAATTTTCTATTTTTTTCTTGTTCATTTAGGTGTAAAATGGAATTTATATTTTTAATAAGTTAAAAGGGCAAAGGAGTATTATCTTTGGAAGAAAAAGCTAACACATATCAAGAACAATCCCTTTTTAGTATCTCTTGGCCACTCTTTATTGAACTGGCTCTTCATATGGGCATGGGCATTATTGCGACATTTATGTTAAGTCACTACTCGGATGCCGCCGCAGCAGGAGTAGGTGTTGCGAATCAGCTATTGAATATTTTCATCTTAGTTTTCACGGTTACTTCGATCGGAGCAACCGTCTTGATCAGTCAAAGTCTAGGAGCAGGACAACTGAAAAAGGGTAGGCAATTATCCCGCTCTGTATTCGGCTTGAATGTTTGGTTTGGGATTGCCGTATCTGTTATCGTTTTCCTTTTTGGAGAACAGCTTTTACGTTTATTCGACATTCAAGGAAAAGTATTCGAATACGGTCTGACATTTGTCCGTATTTGCGGTATTTCCCTTTTTTTTGAATCGATTTCACTTGCGTTAAGTGCTGTCCTGCGCAGTCATGGGTACACGAAGGAATCAATGGTTGTGACAGTGGTTATGGACATGATCAGTGTTGGCGGAAATATCATCGCCATTTCGGGGATTTTCGGCTTGCCGATTACAGGTGTAGTTGGTGTTTCGTGGGCAATTGTTATTGCACGGGCATTTGCTGTATGTGCTTTAATCTATTTGGTATATAACAGACTTTCATTAAAGCTGACAGTAAAAGATATTTTTAAGGCAAAAAAAGAGGATATCAAGCGATTGCTTTCCATCGGGATCCCCTCCGCAGGAGAAAATCTATCCTATCAATTATCTCAGCTCGTGATTACTAGCTTTGTAGTCTCGATGGGTACGGCTTCCCTTGCAGCACGTGTCTATATATTAAATATTAATATGGTTTGTTTTTTATTCACTTTGGCAATTGCCCAAGGAACGCAGCTGCTTGTGGCACGGTACATTGGTGGCAGACAGTTTCATCGGGCACTAAAGCGTGGGATTCGTACCTTAAAAATTGCCATGATTGCCTCGTCACTGACATCATTAGTTATCGCTTTGATTGGTTCACCCATTTTGGAGACTTTTACAAAAGACCCTAGCATCATTACTATTGGTCTGCCTGTTTTATGGGCAATTGTCTTTGTTGAACCAGGCAGGGCTATGAATATCGTCTTGATGAGTTCACTCAAGTCAGCAGGAGATGTCCGGTTTCCTGTCATCATAGGAATGATATCGATGTGGGGGATAGCAGTTGCCCTTAGCTACCTGCTTGGGGTTCACTATGGGTTTGGACTATTAGGCATTTGGCTCGCCCAAGGGGCCGATGAATGGCTGCGCGGCTGCTTCGCCTTAAGACGCTGGCTCATGAAGCCGTGGGAGCACTCAAGGAAAGTGCAGATACGCGCATAACGTAGATAAGTGGTATCCCGATTAAATTGGGATACCACTTTTTCTATTCGTATATAAAAGAAATTCGTCCATTTGCTCAGTTGGAATCGGTTTACTAAATAAATAACCCTGACCAATCCTGCATCCATTCTTCTTTAAAAAAGAAAGCTGCTCCTCTGTTTCGATTCCCTCAGCGATCACAGTAAAATTCAAATTCAAGCCCATATCAATAATCGTTTTCACCATGACACCTTGATTTGCATCATAGAGCAAATCATCCACAAATGATTTATCGATTTTGATTTTATCAATCGGGAGATGCTTTAAATAGCTTAAAGAAGAATAACCGGTTCCAAAATCATCAATCGAAAGCATCACGCCCAGTTCTTTCAATTGATTTAAGATAATCATGGAATTCTCAGGGTTCTGCATAATACTTTCGGTAATCTCCAGCTCCAGTTGGTTTGCTGCCAGGCCAGTGTCATCCAAAACTTCTAGAATATATTCGATGAATTGGTCATCCTCAAATTGACGGACGGAAACATTAACAGCGATTGGGAAGTCACGGTAACCAGCTTTCTCCCAAGCCTTTCTTTGTTTGCAAGCTTCTGTTATCACCCATTTTCCGATTGGGACAATCAGTCCAGTTTCCTCTGCTAATGGAATAAATTCAGAAGGAGCAATGAAGCCATGTTCCGGATGGTGCCAGCGAATTAAGGCCTCTATTCCGACAATTTCTCTTGTTAGTAGTGACACTTGTGGCTGATAATAAAGCATCAATTGGCCCCGCTCTAATGCCTTTCTTAAGCCATTTTCCAGTTCCATTTTCCGGATTGATATCCCATTCAAATTGGAGGAATAGAAGCAAAAATTATTCCCTCTTTCTTTGGCAAGGTACATAGCCGTATCAGCATTTTTTATTAAGGTTTCCTCGTCAGTGCCATCAGTTGGGTACATACTGATTCCAATACTTGGAGTGACATAAAACTCCTGGTTATTCACTTCTAGCGAATGAGAGAATTCATTCAGGATTCGCCTTGCCACCTCGGTGACCTTTTCCTTATCGATATCCTCTAGCAAAATAATAAACTCGTCCCCGCCCTGCCTTGAGATAAACCCTTCATTTTGAACGGCCATTTCTAATCGACGGGCAACCTTTTGGAGAATGAAATCCCCAACCGTATGCCCTTTCGTATCATTAATAATTTTAAAACGATCCAAATCTAAAAATAAGACAGCTAGAATTTTATTTTCGTGGTTGCTTAGAACGGTGTTAAGATAATGCCTAAACCTATTTCGATTGGGCAAACCCGTCAACGTATCATAAAACGCCATATGTTGAATCGTTTTCTCAGCTTTCTTTCGCTCAGTAATATCCCTGCCGACTACTTGAACGGCTAATCTGCCCTCATAAAGGATGGGCGTAGTGGTCATTTCCACATCAATGGGTTCTCCATCGAGCCGTTTCACCTGAAATTCAACTCTTACCCTTTCTAGTTCTCCGCGATCAATCCGGCCTACTTTCTTTCTAATAGTCTTAATAATGTGTGATGAAGCAAATTTCAAAGCAGACTCACCAATTACTTCATCAGGGCTTGATGCCCCAACTAATCTCCATCCGGCTTCATTCATATATTCCACTTTTTTACTGCCTATTACAGCAATAAGGTCAGGTGACATTTCTACTAAACTACGGTATCGGTCTTCACTTTCCTTGCGATCAGTAATATCAAACAAGACACTATTAAAATCAACGAATTTTCCGTTTTTATCCAACATTGGAAAACCTCTGTCCTGGATCCATCGCACTTCCCCATCAGGACGGATTATCCGGTATTCACTTGTAACGGTTTCCCCGGCAGCTAATTTCTTTTCTCTATGAGATAAGACATGTAAATCATCTGGATAGATCACTTTCTTCCAAAGCTCAAGGTCTTTATAAAAATCAATATATGAATATCCATACAATTTTTCAATCCCAGGAGTAATTAAGAGCGTATCTGATTTTAAATCATGGGACCAAATGGCGACATCAAGAGTATCAAAAATATTCTTCAATTTTAGTTTGTTCACTTGAAGCTCTTCATCCATTTTCATTATCACGTTTATTGTGCTAATAAAAAATGGAAGAATTCCAATTAGTACAATAATAGAAGCATACTTTAAGAGTTTAAGGTCTGGGAAAAGATTAGTGATGACCACATCTAGCAGCTATGTAAAGATAATCAAACTAAAGATGAGTATCCACGTAAGTTTACGGTTTATTATTTTTGTGGTCCCCATGTTTGTTTTCTCCCTTAAATTGTTGCTTTTGGTAGAGTAAGATGATAAAAAAATAATGTTTCTCCTTTAAAATAACAAAAATCCATTTTTTTGACAACTATAGGCTTGAATCGATTGGAAGCGATTACATATTTTATGTCTTTTCTATGATTATTTCGGAGTAGGAGTTCCTAATGATTTTCTTCCAACTATCTACACAACACTTTACATAGATTCATTTTCTGGCTGTTCATTTATTTGTCAAAAAATTTCGAACAAACTTTGAACTTTTCACTATATCCATGTTTTTTATATTAGAATGCTATATATTGGTATTAGAAAGAAACAATTAAAATATGAAAGGCGGAATGAAAGATGTTTAACAAATTTTTAAGAGAGAATAAAATCTCTGCCGTCCTCCTAACAGTCATACGTTTATACCTCGGATATTCTTGGTTCACAGCAGGTTTACACAAAATAACAGGCGGCTTTGATGCTGCAGGGTTTTTAAAAGGTGTAACAGCTAACCCCGTTAAAGGGCCGGACGGTGCAGTGGTTTACGGCTGGTATGTTGAATTCTTGAAAAACTTTGCACTTCCGAACGTTGACTTTTTTAACTTCATCGTTCCTTGGGGTGAAACATTAATAGGCTTAGGACTTCTCTTGGGCTGTTTAACGACAGCAGCTATGTTCTTTGGTTTAGTGATGAACTTCTCTTTCTTCCTAGCAGGTACAGTATCTCATAACCCAACAGACATTTTCCTTGGCTTCATCATCTTGACTGCTGGATATAACGCTGGAAGAATCGGGTTAGACAGATGGGTTGTTCCTTTCATTAGAAAGTTCAACAACAATCGTGAAGGCAAGCAAAATCCAAAGGCTATGGCTTAAAAACTCTGCAAAAAGACGATTCGGCTTCCGAATCGTCTTTTCTTAATTATCACTAAACACGATATACTCTAGTCTCGTACGGCTTCAATGAAAGCTGTTGAAGGGGATCATGTTCAGAAACTACATAGTTATTCAACAGCAATTTCTGATATTCTAAGGAAACATCCGTGATTTCTGCTGGTTCTGGGGAAAGGTTTGTGATGACAATTACCTTTTCCTCATTTGATGTCCGAGTATAGGCATAGATTTGTGGATCCTCTTTAAGGATCAAATCATAGGTACCGTAAGTAAACACGGCATTCTCTTTCTTCAAGCGAATCATTTTTTTGTAAAAATTTAAAATCGAGTCAGCGTCTTTTAACTGTCCTTCGACATTGATATCCTTGTAATTCGGATTCACCTTCAACCAAGGTGTTCCATTGCTAAAACCCGCATTCTCTTCATCCGACCACTGCATTGGCGTACGTGAATTATCACGACCTGACCCCCAGATGATTTCCATAATTTCCTCGTGTGAAACCCCGTTCGCTCGTTTTAAACGGTACATATTTTTCGCCGAAACATCATCATAATCATCAATCGAGTCAAATTGAACATTAGTCATGCCAATTTCTTGACCTTGATAGATAAACGGTGTCCCTTGCATAAGAAAATACATCGCCGCAAACGCTGTAGCACTTTCACGCCAGTACTCCTGATCATTTCCCCATGTGGAGACTATACGTGCTTTATCATGGTTTTCGATAAATAAGGCATTCCATCCCTTACCTTCTAACCCTTTTTGCCAGCGGGATAGAACATCCTTTAACTCGACAATATCTAGTTCTTTTTTCGTTTCAGCATCCCAAAGAGCAAGATGCTCAAATTGAAAGACCATATTGAACTTTCCTGAACTTTCACCGACCCATTGCTCAACATCACCAACATCATCAACCGTAACTCCGTTCGCTTCGCCTACGGTCATAATGTCATATTTAGAAAACGTCTCGTCCTTTAACTCTTGTAAAAACGTATGAATTCCATCGACATTCATCATTTTTTCAAAGCATGAAACAAATGGCAGCCCTTCTGGATTCGGCATATCCCTAAGACCTGCTTCCTTCTTGATGTGACTGATCGCATCCACGCGGAAACCGTCTATCCCTTTATCAAGCCACCAGTTAACCATTTCATAAAGCGCCTTCCGAACTTCTTCATTTTCCCAATTAAGGTCAGGCTGCTTTTTTGAAAAGATATGCATGAAATATTGTCCAGTTTGTTCGTCGAATTTCCATGCAGAGTCGCCGAAGATACTTTCCCAGTTATTCGGTTCTTTGTGTTCCTTACCATCCCGCCAAATGTACCAATCCCGCTTAGGATTGTTTTTCGAGGTGCGGGATTCGATAAACCATGGATGCTCATCACTTGTATGGTTGATGACTAAATCCAAAATCAATTTCATTCCGCGTTGATGTGTTTCTTTTAACAGCAGATCAAAATCGGCCATTGTCCCGAACTCGGCCATAATTTCCTGATAATCGCTGATATCATAGCCATTATCATCATTGGGTGACTGATACATTGGGCTGATCCAAATGACATCAATTCCTAAATCCTTTAAATAATCAAGTTTAGCGATTATTCCCGGTATATCACCAATTCCATCCCCATTGGAATCCATAAAGCTGCGGGGATAGATCTGATAGGCAACTGCTTCTTTCCACCATAATTTATTCATGTTAAATCCTCACTAATTCTTTTTATGTTGATTCTTCACATTCCATCCAAAGGTTATTTTTTAACAGCACATGATTTCCGTTCTATCAGCCTGGTAGGAATCGTGATTCGTATGGGTAATGTCTCTGGATTTTCAATTTTTTCAATCAAGCATTTTGTTGCTACATGGCCTAATTGAAAGGTACCGATATCCACTGAAGTTAATGGAGGCTTTGAATGCTCCGATAACGAAAGGTTATTGAAGCTGACGATGGAAATATCGTCAGGTACTTTTATATTTAACTTCTCTAAATGACTAATAATTTCATATGCCATTAAATCATCCTGTGTGACAAGCGCGGTTGGTGGGACCTCTAATTCTACTAAGGTGCGGATGGCATCCTTTCCTTTTTCGTTGACAAATTTTTCATGGACAAAATACGCATCTGTGACCGGAAGTCCCGCTTCCATTAAGGCCATGTTGTAGCCATTTAAACGGTCAATGGTTACAACAAAGTCTAGATTACCGCCCACAAAGGCTATATTCTTATGACCAAGCTCGATGAGATAATTGGTTACTTGTTTAGTAATAAAAATATTATCATTATCAACATAAGTAATTCTTTCTTCATTCATACTCGGCCTTCCGACAACGGTAAAAGGAAATCCAGATTCCTCAAGATAGTTCATTGTTCGATCATTTACCCGTGAATACAGAAGTACAATTCCATCAACGCGCCGCCCATTTACCATGGAAAGTACTTCTTCATGAATTTCCTCCTCTGTTGAACCAGTTGAGAGATAAATCCCGTACTTGCTTTCATGGGCTTTCATACTAATTCCTCTTAAAACTTCAGGGAAGAATGGATTTCGAAAGGCATGGTAGACCGAATTGGGCATGATCACTCCGATGGTTTGAGTGCTTTTAGCAACTAAGCTACGTGCTTGTAAATTAGGATAATACCCTAACTGATTCATTACCTCTTTTACACGTTTCTTTGTTTTTTCACTGATACGAGGATTATTAGCAATAACCCGTGAAACCGTCGAAGGTGCTACATTCGCTTCCCTAGCCACATCTTTAATTGTTACCACCATTACTTCCCCCTATTTCTCAATGTTCCTTTTTTTAACATTATATAAAAGATCGTTTCTTATTTAACAGCACCCTCGGAAATTCCTTTGATAATTTCCCGCTGTGCAAAGAAGTAAGCAATAATGACTGGAATAATCGCAATCGTTAGGCCTGCCAATGCTAAATGCCATTGCTTCGTATACTCACCAAAGAAGAAGAACATTTTTAACGGAATCGTCTCCATACCCTCTTGGTTAATAACAAGAGATGGGAGTAAGTAGTCATTCCAAATCCAAATGGTGTTTAAAATCGCTACCGTAACGGTAATCGGTTTTAACATTGGAAAGATGATATACCAAAAGATTTGAAAACGATTGGCTCCATCAATGGTCGCGGCTTCATCCAAGGATTTTGGAATCCCGCTTAAAGTACCATGGTATAAAAAGATCGATAGACTTGCGCCAAATCCTAAATACATAAAAATGATCCCCACACGATTTAACAATTCAACTTTCCCAAAAATCGTGACGAGCGGAATCATGACCGATTGAAACGGAATCAGCATCGCTGCCACAAACATAAAGAAGACAATCGTACTCATTTTGCTTTTATTTCTTGAAAGTGCGTAGGCTGCCATTGAAGAAAACACGATAATAACCACAACACTTACAACGGTAATAATGACTGAGTTTAAGAATGTCTTTAAAAAATCCAGTTCGTTAAAGGCTTCAATGTAGTTATCAAAATTGAATGCTTCAGGGAGCTTTAATGTATCTGCAAAAATTTCCTTTTTCGATTTAAACGAATTCACAATCATTAAATAAAAAGGAGAGAGCCATATGAGACCTAATACCACACCGATAATCTCCAACGGCCATTTATATTTTCGTCCCATTACATTTCTACCTCCCTTTTCTTATTGATGTACACTTGCGTTAACGAAATCGCTGCAACAATGATAAAGAAGATTACTCCTTTTGCCTGAGCATAAGCCATTTCACTTTCACCAAAGGCCGTTTTAAAAATTTCCATCGCCACCATTTGTGTGGAATTGAATGGTCCCCCTGCTGTTAGTGATAGGTTTTGGTCGTAGAGCTTAAAGGTATTTGATAAGGTTAAAAACATACTAACGGTAAAAGCAGGAGCTACAAGTGGAAACACGATGTAGCGAAGACGCTGGAATGGGCTAGCGCCGTCAATTTCAGCTGCTTCAATAAGTTCAGTTGGTACTCCTTCTAAGTATGCAATGTAAATGACCATAATATATCCGGCCATTTGCCAGCTCATTAGGATCACTAAGCCCCAAAAGCCTGTTTGCGTTGTGGAGAGCCAGCCATCTAAACTTTCAATGCCAAATAAATTTCCCACCCCGGCAAATACTTTGATAAATATAAACTGCCAGATAAAGCCTAAAATAAGGCCGCCAATTAGGTTTGGCATAAAAAAGATGGTTCTGAGGAATTTACTTGTTTTAATTTTTGATGTAACGATAAGGGCTAATGCAAGGCCAAAGAAATTAATGAAAATAATAGAAACAACTGAAAATTTAACCGTGAACCATAGTGAGTCTAAAAATTCCTTATCCTTAAAGACATTAAGGTAATTTTCAAAGCCGATAAATCCACCCACTTCAATTCCGTTCCAGTTTGTGAATGAATAATAAATCCCAAATACCAGCGGAATAATAACCACCATGGACAATGCTAAAAGAACTGGGGCTAAGAACAACCAGTAGGATAAATCCCGAGTACGCATCATGGTAAAAACCTCCAATGTAATTCTTAAGTTTGTAAATAATATGAAAGAAAAGGGGCTGAGTGATAAGAAATGCGTTAAACCAAGAGTGCCGTCTTATGAACCAGCCCCTTGCCTCTCTGCTAATTTATAATGGGTCCTCACTTTTACAAGTAGGACCCATTATCTGTGTTCAGAGGGTATTATTTATTTCTTGATTTCTCCCAAGCTGCTTGAGTAGTTTTTACGACATCTTCCCATTTAGCTTCTTTGCTCAAATATTTTTGAATTTGAACTCCGAGCTCATTTTGTCCCCAGTTAGTTGGATAACCCATGAATGCCCAGCCAATTGTCTTACCATCTTGTGCATACTGATAAATTTCTTTAGAAAGCGGGTCACTGATTTTTGATGCATCATATCCATCATAGGCAGGAATAAATTTAAAATCATTAATTACTGTTTCTTTACCTTTATCAGAAGTGTATAACCAGTCTAAGAATTTTTTCGCTTCAGCAACAGTTTTTTCATCTTTATTACTGTTTACGCCCCAGTACATTGGGATTCCAACCGGAATTGCATCTTCTTTATATCCTTCAACAGGGATTGGTAAAATGCCGATGCCGTTATCAGCAAATTTTTGATCAATACCTGCGATTGAACCATATACCCAGTTACCTTGTTGAATCATTGCTACCTTTTGAAGCGAGAATAATTCTTCAACTTGTTTAGAGTAGTCAAGACTTACAGTCGGCTGCACGGAATAATCGTTTTGTAGGTCAAGTACTTTTTTGAACGCATCACCGTATTTGAAATCAACCTTTTTCGCGTTAAATGCGTTTAACACATTGTTATCAAATTCTGGTGCAAGGAACGTGTTTGATAAGTGTAAGCCAGTTACCCAAGTTTCTTTACCAGGTAGAGCAAATACTGCTTCAAGACCAAGGTCTTTTTTCTTCGAATCTAACGTTTTTACAGCCTTTTCAAGATCTGCAAAGCTCTTGATTGATTTTGGATCAATACCTGCTTTTTTAAAAACATCCTTGTTATAAATGAAGCCATAACCTTCTTGGTTGTAAGGCAATCCTAGTACTTTTCCATCTTTCGTTACGCCATCAAGTGTTCCTTTTAATGCTGCTTTTGAAGCTTCTGTATCAGATAGGTCAGCTAATTTTTTTTGCCAATCTTTTACGTCTTGCGGTCCACCGATATTGTAGATGGCTGGTTCTTTACCTGACGCAAATTTTGATTTTAGGGCTGCACCGTAATCTTCACCGCCGCCAACAGTCGTAATGTTGATATTTACACCTTTGTGTTCTTTTTCATATTCTTTCGCTACTTTTTCAAATTGCTTTTTAAATTCCACTTTAAATTGGAATACATCTATTGTTACATTACCTTTTGAATCTTCTTTGGAGCCGCTTTTATCTGCATTTCCACAGCCCGTTAAAAGGAGACTTAGGGAAAGAACACCGGCGCCAATTCCGGAAAATAATTTTTTCTTATTCATGATTTACCCCCATATTAAGAATTTTTTGTGATCTAATAGCTTGTGCAACGTGGGAAAACATAGATGGATTTATCATGTGTTATTGTGATTTAGATATTCTAAGCAAATCCGAATACAACCCATTGTGATTTACGTAAAGCTTTTCTAATGCAATCGTTTGCACTAAAGTATAAATAAGAAATTTTTTAAAAATCTAGGTCACCCATTCGTAATCTTAGAAAATCTTGTTTTATTCTAGTTTTCAACGAAATCGTTTGCACAAAATAGCAGAAAAACTGTAATAAATCATTATTTACCAATAAAAATTCATCTTACTTTACAGTTAATATCTACTAATACCCCCTATTCTCGTTATGTATCGTTAGCGAAAACGTTTGCACTAATCGATAGATTCATAGTACCACTTTCATAATGAATGCGCAAACATTTTTTATTAGAAAAGCACAAGGCGCCCGCCAATCGGCGCCTGGAGCTAGACATTTCTTGAAGTCCAAGGTTAAAAATTCTTTATAAATGAAAAAAACATCAGGAATTCCTGATGCTTTTAGGGGATTTTTTACTTTTTCAGTACAACTGTCTCATATGGACGCAATCTAGTTGTTTTTCCTGCTTCATAGTTGGAAAGGAGAAGATAATATTCAGGAAATTTGTTTACAAGTTCCTCATCCTCAATCACTAACTCGTTTGCGCTAAAGTTGCAGAGCACGATGAGGCTTTCATCCTTCCACGTTCTTTCGTAAGCAAACACTTCCGGATGATCCTTTAGCAATAGCTGAAAATCACCATCAATGATAATATCCATTTCCTTGCGTAAGGCAATCAATTTTTGATAAAAATAAAAAATTGACTGTGAATCATTTAAAGCATTTTTCACATTAATCTCTTTGTATCTCGGATTGGACTTAATCCAGGGAATTCCTGACGTGAAGCCGCCATTCTCAGAAGTATCCCATTGCATCGGCGTTCTTGCATTGTCTCTGCCTTTTGCATAAATCGAGGTCATGATTTCCTCATGTTTGTAGCCTAAGGCCTTTCGCTCGTTATACATATTGATGGTCTCGATATCTCGATAATCATCAAGGGTGTTAAACTTCACATTGGTCATGCCGATTTCTTCACCCTGATAAATATATGGTGTTCCCTGCATGAAATGAAGGCAGGTTGCTAACATTTTCGCTGATTCAACACGATACTTTAGGTCATCACCGAAACGGGAAACAATCCGCGGCTGGTCATGATTGTTCCAATACAAGCTGTTCCATCCTTTGTTATGTAGAGCAGACTGCCACTTCGTTAAGTTTTCCTTCAACTCGACTAGACTCAGTGGTTTTAAATTCCACTTCCCGCCCGGGGCACTGTCTAAATCCATGTGCTCAAAAGTGAAAATCATATTGACTTCTTTTCTGTCAGGGTCCGTGTAAAGAATGGCATCCTCTGGGGTGGCGCCGGGCATTTCACCAACGGACATTATTGGATAGTTAGACAAAACCTCATGGTTCATTTCTTGCAAAAATTCATGGATTCTTGGGCCATTCATAAAGTATTGGCCGCCATCACCATATAATTGCCCTTCGCTCTGTACACCATCCGGCAAGCCAGGCTGCTTGGAAATCATATTAACGACGTCCATCCGGAAGCCGTCAATCCCTTTATCTAGCCAGTATTTCATCATCTGGTAGACATCTTCCCGAAGTTTCGGATTTTCCCAGTTTAGGTCAGGCTGCTTTTTCGAAAATAAATGTAAGTAATATTCATTGGATGGTTCATCATATTCCCATGCAGAACCACTGAATATAGAGCCCCAATTATTCGGTTCTTTTCCACCTTTACCCTCACGCCAAAAATAATAATCGCGATATGGATTGTCTTTTGATTTTTTCGACTGAACAAACCACTCATGTTCATCAGAGGTATGGTTGACCACCAAATCCATGACAAGCTTCATATCGCGTTTATGCAGTTCATCCAACATCTGGTCAAAATCTGCCATCGTTCCGAACTCATTCATGATCTTCTGATAATTTCGGATATCATAGCCATTATCATCATTCGGTGAATCGTAGACCGGGCTTAACCAAATCACGTCAACACCAAGTAATTTTAAATAATCAAGTTTTTCAATGATCCCCTTAATATCCCCAATTCCATCGCCATTGGAATCATTGAAGCTCCGTGGATAAATTTGATAAACAACACTTTTCTTCCACCAATTGTCATTATTTTTCAATTTGCGGCCTCCTCACTTATAAACAACCACACTATAACATATCTACTAATTTTTCCGAAACAAAAAAATCCTCAACCTCGAAGATTATAGGTCAGGATTTTCCACTGATACTTATTGGGAATCAGGACTGTTCACCATTATTCCAGCCACTTGTTTTAAACGATCGTAGAAGGCAAGACCCGCTGGATATTGATCAAGACCAATTTCTTGAAAGGCTTCTTTCATGCAGCGAAGCCAGCATTCGGCTCTCCTAGGAGTCACTTCAAAGGGGAGATGCCGCTCTCTCATTGCTGGTGGTCCAAATTCCTGACTATAAAGAGCAGGACCACCTAAAAATTGCGGCAGGAACATCCGCTGCTTCCGTTTAATTTCTTCCATATCTCCTTCAAATAAAGGAGCCAATTCAGGATCGGCATACACACGCGGATAAAAGGCATTTACCAGCTTATCAATCGTTTCTTGTCCACCGATATCGCTATATAGTGATTTAAAATTATATTCCAATTTCCTCACCATCCACTTTTATTTTTCCTTTGTTTCAAATCATTATAAAGATATAGTAGATAGCAGTTCGTGATATAAATCACACTTATTCCCAACTCACAAATGTTTCCAAACAACTAAAGTAGTGTTTTCAAACCTTTTTTCGAATGATATGGTATCCTAGTATAATATGAAGGTCTCGAAATGGGAATAATATCGAGGCCAAAACAGGCGTCTTCAAGAGGTGAATAAAATGAATAAAGCCTGGATTTATGTAATGTTAACCTGCTTATTTGAATTGTTCTGGGTTTATGGATTTAATACAGCTGATACATGGTGGCAGTGGGTAATTGTCATTGGAATTATATTTATCGATTTCCATTTCTTACCTGAAGCGTGTAAAAGCCTTCCAACCGGGACTGTATATGCGATTTTTGCAGGTGTAGGAACCATCGGGACAGTGCTAATGGATGTATTTCTTTTTGGAGGAAGCTTTAGTATAGGAAAGGCTCTGTTTATAGCAATTATAGTACTAGGTGTAATTGGTTTAAACCTCGCTGATAACAAAGAAGAAAAACAAACGATGAAGGAGGCCGCTTAATATGGGCTGGTTGTTTGTGTTTTTAGCAGCTGCAAGTGAAATCGCTGGTGCTGCCGGGCTAAATTTGTATAGTCAAAGGAAAACAGTAAAAAATAGTATCCTTTATCTTGGCGGCTTTGGAGCTTCATTTGTTTTTCTATATACATCCTTTCACTATCTGCAAGTAAGTATCGCCTATACCGTTTGGGTTGGAATTGGTACCGCAGGGGCAGTATTAATTAACATGTATCTTTTTGGGGAATCGAAGAACATGGGCCGCATTCTTAGTGTCGTTTTGATTCTCATTGGTGTGATGGGCTTAAAGGCACTTTCTTAATAGCTGGAAAGAGGTCACCCCCAGTAGTTTAGTGTTTATCTCACTGGGGGCTGAGAACTCTTAAACCAACTTTTCATAACAAAAGTATGTTTCATGTCCAGTTGGTTTTGTTGAAAAAAACACTTCTCCTGTTTTCGTGTATCCTTTATTTTTTCTTCTCCCATGTCAAATTCTCCTATATTTTTTGATTGTAAATTTTGTTATTCTTTTCAGGTGCGACTAATTCCACTTTGATTCTATCAGGATCTTCGAAATATACGGCATAATGGCTGTCCCCTCCGGCAAAAGGATGTTTATCTTGGTATAGAATGTTAATCCCATTTTCCTTTAATTGAGCCGTTATTTGATTGACCTGCTCTTTGGATTCAGCATGAAAGGCAAGATGGTTTAGCCCCACTCTTCTGCGATGATAGGGAATATCCATAAACCGTTCTTCTGTCTGAACAAAAACAAGATAGGTTTCACCATATTTCCAGCTGATGCCTGAATCCCATTTTTGGAATGGTTCATATCCTAATTCAGATAAAAACCAGTCCCAAAATTCAATTGATTTTTTTAAGTTTGAAACATAGATTTCAAGATGGTGTAACATACTGCATCCCCTTTCTCTTCAGCAAAGCAGATGAATCATTCCATTTTGGAGACTCATTAATAAGCTCAAACATCGACACTTTACCATTTATTTCTAAAGTCAAATTTATCATTCATTGACTAGTGATTGTATTTATATTAATATATAATTTTGTATGTATTATTAATAAACGTGGTTCGAGAACCTCCCACGTAAAAAAACTAAGGAGAAATGAATATGGAAAAAACAACTAATACATTAGCACAACCAATTGGTGCTAATTCAGGCACTAGTTCTGTTCGAACTGACGGAACCGATAAAGAGCACAACAAAGTGAATGGAATTGTCGTAAACGGAATTGTGGCCGCTTTGTACATTGCTGTATCAGCCGTTATCGCTCCATTTGGCTTTAGCCAAATCCAGTTCCGTGTTTCAGAAATGTTTAATCATCTGGTCGTTTTTAACAAAAAGTACATTTATGGAATCATTTTAGGTGTATTTTTGACGAATCTATTCTTCTCGCCGATGAAGGCATACGACCTTATCTTCGGTGTCGGCCAATCATTGATTGCCTTGTTAATCACAATTGCATGCGCACGACTTATCAAAGGTATTTGGGCGCGGATGGTCGTGAATACACTCGTTTTCACGTTCACGATGTTCTTGATTGCCATTGAACTGCATTTGGCATTTGGTATGCCTTTCATGTTCACCTGGTTAACGACTGCAGTTGGTGAATTCGTAGTGATGGCGGTCGGTATGCCGATTATGTATGTTATTAACAAACGCGTTCATTTTGATAAAATCGTTTAATCAATATTAAGAGTTGCTGCTTAGGTTAATAAAAGTAGCAACTCTTTTTTATTTGTTTATTCCAGATTAGTTAACGATCCTTTTGATCCGCTGGATTTCATCTCCGTTAATCTTCTTGCGGAAGTCTCCATCAACTCTAACGGCCGAGCCAAAATGGTATTCGGAGGCCTGGAGCTGTTGGTGAATGTCTTCTATATTTCTGGAAGAGAGGCCTGAACCCGGCATGATTATTGGGGAGTTAGTGGTTTTCCCTGACTCCGCTATCATCCCTGTTAATGAATCAAGACCTTCTGGTACTCTCAGCTTCCCTCCCGATGTTAAAACCCTATCTACATGATATGGAGATTGACAAAGGGACTTATATACTTCCAGAGAATCTGTTTGATCAATGGCACGATGAAAGGTTAACGATAGCCCCTTCGCTTCTTCTAACACCATCCCGAGAATGTCAAAATCAACTGCTTGCTTTTCAGTTAACGCCCCAAACACGACACCCGCCGCACCTACCTCTTGAATTTTTTTTATATCCTCACTAATGGCATCCCATTCACTCCTACGGTAAACAAAGGAATAGCTATGAGGACGAACCATGACCATTACAGGAATCTTTACACTCTCGACGACCATTTTTATCGTTCCATAGCTTGGTGTCAAACCGCCTTCAGCGATTGCTGAAACTAACTCGAGGCGATCGGCACCATAGGCTTCAGCGTATTTTGCATCTTCTTGATTTAAAACAATTATTTCTACTAAGCTCATTTCCACACCTTCTTGATTAGAATTTTTTTTAACCGAGCCCTGCTGCTATTTTTCACTGCATCCGACTGTCATCCAAACGATAAAAAAGAACCTTTTTTTGATCATACCAAAATTCGATAGACTGATGACATTTTTTATCTACATGAGTATCCCCATAACTAAAGTTAGGGGTTTCGAAAGAATAGGCTGTAAAGCCGCATTGTCTTTACGTGGGCTACCACAAGTCCCGCTAATACATCAGGCTGAGGCCTTCAGCTTTGCATTTCTTCATTATGTTGATTTTCTTTGGGGCTTGAAGGAAATGATTTCTTTCTAGTCCATCAAATGCACGATTCACATGTTTGCGAACAATATTAAAGGCGCCATTTACATCTGCATGAATGAGAACTTTCGACCCTTTTATCTTATAAAAAGCTCTACTACACCGATACCCACTAAAATTAGGATGGTTATCATCTCCGAAAGTTGGGATAGGGTCTTGATTCAAGAAACTAGATTTGGACGTATAGCTTTCTTCACGGTCGATGACTTGAATTCCTTTCCGTTCAGCCTTGTATCGAATCATTTCAATAAATGTCGAATACGGAATTTGGATAAAGGTTTGCTTATCAGACTTTTTCATTTCGACCTCCGATTTCCAACCAACATTTCTTCCTATGATGATGGTATCAATGGTTCTTTCTAGGGCA
>NZ_DALZYO010000026.1:0-77729 GCF_031988165.1 Neobacillus sp. | reverse complement strand
CATGGCTTATATCCCCATTTCTGAAGAAAGGGGTTTTACGCCACTTTTTTGATAAAAATTGTAAAGGAAAGAGATTCTACCTTGCACAGTCCTCTTACTCGTTATTTCCTAGTGAAACTAGATTACAGCTATTTCAAGGCGACGGTTTTTGAAATCTAGGAAGATGTTATTCCTCCAAAAAAATATATTACGACCATGTCCTTTTTGCCCGTTATTTAATAAATAAAAGGTGAAAGGAGGTGAGCGACAATGGCACAAGCGTTATTAGAAGGGACGAAGCTTCGTTTGGTGTTTCAAACAGGAATGGATGATGAAGGAAATCCAATCCTAAATGCCAAGACGTTTAGCAATGTCAAAAAGGAAGCAAGTGTAGATCAATTGTATCAAGCAGCACATGCGATTTCTGGTTTATGCAATGGCAGGCTGAACAAAGTGGAGCGCAATGACAGCTCCGAAATATTAGCTTAATAGTCAGGAGAATTACTGAAGCGATAGGAGGTGAAAAGCATGGCAAAAACATTGGAATTGCAATTTGGCACGGAGTTTGGAAAGACTGGACGTATTTCGGTGGACAATCCGAAAGAGCCAATTGATGAGGAATCCGTGAAACTAGCAATGGAACAGATTATTACTGCAGAAGTTTTCACAACGGCGAGCGGCAAGTTTGTCGCTGCAAAAGGAGCAAGAGTCATTGACCGCAATGTGACAGAATATGAACTCGTTTAATAAGGATGGGGCCGGCTTCATAATGAAGTTGGCCCCTCTTAGCATAGTAAGATTCGCTTATTTTTTGTTACAAAGTTGGTATTGGTTATACCAATTGATAAAGTTGTCAACAACTGTATCGATAAATTTTATCGTGGGTTCATGGGTAAGAGTCCCTGTTTCATCGATTTTTTCATGAACGGCTCCTACATATACTTCATTTCCATGTAAAAGCGGAGAACAATATAATGCCTCCAATGATGAATAAATTTGGTTGATATATCACTATTTTGTATGTTCAGGCTATAAAATATTTACATTTCCTCGAACTTTCATAAGGAGTCTACGAAGTTCCACTATTTCCTTTTTAGTTTCCCCCATTCTACACCGTTGTTCCTGTTCTTTTTTTGCTATTTTTGTCCTCTTTTCTCTAACAGGAAGGAATGTTTCAGAGGGCTTAGGAAAAAACTAGGAAGGTCAAGGTGTTAGACTTCCCGCAGCGATAAACAGGTTAACAATACGGACCAGAAATGAAGATGATGATTTATGAGGTGAGTAGAAACATGCCGATGTTGGATGTGTACGGTATCAGCCTATATTATACCGTTAAGGGGGTAGGGGTTCCGATCATTTTTATTCACCCGCCATTACTCACGAGCGCAAATTTTATGTACCAGCTTGAAGAATTATCGCAAACATGTAAAGTGATTACCTTTGATATGAGAGGTCACGGAAGAAGTCAGTATTCAAATCAAGCGATCACTTATCCGCTAATTGTTGAGGATATTAGACATCTGTTAGATCATCTGGGAGTTAAGAAAGCGTTCATTTGCGGATATTCAACCGGTGGTTCTATTTTATTAGAATTTTTGCTGACCTACCCAGACAGGGCATTAGGGGGTATTGTTGTTAGCGGATTGTCGGAAGTGAAGGATAAGTATCTAACGCGGAGGATTTCTTTAGCCATCAAACTAGCTAACGCGAGAACACTTTCTGTATTGGCGTTATCCGTTTCATGGAGCAATTCCAATTCACGGGAATCATTTAGAAAAATACTGAAAGAAGCACTAAAAGGAGAGGCAAGGAATATCGAGCAGTATTATCGTTATTGCCTACAATTTAATTGTACCAATCAGCTACAAAAGATTGATCACCCCATATTACTGGTCTTTGGTGCGAAAGATAAATCATTTCATTATTATGCAAACCTCCTGCACGAAAAATTGCCGCGTAATGAATTAATGTTCATTAGAAATGAAAAGCATCAGATTCCTACAAAGGCAGCGGCTGAATTAAACCGAATGATTAATCAGTTTATTCAAAAACATGACCAAGTGGGGAACTCCATTAAAACCCGATAATGTAGTTCCCTTGAAAATAAACATTTATAGTTTGATTTCGTCATAGAACCTACACGACGGTAAGCCTGGAGCACTAAAAAGTTGTCAAAATAGATGGTGCCTTGTACTCTCTAATCGGTTATTCCGTGACTGATGATTTCTACATGGACAGATGGGATAATTTGAATCTTTGGGTAATCCTCTTCCCAATTCAATTTTTTCCATTTATCGGGGTAAAAGGCAATGATCCTTCTTCCAATTCCTAAACCGTCACAATTAGCTTCCTGAATTTTTTTTATGACCGTTTTCGCTTCGTTTGTAAGCTCTTTTGATAACATTTCATTTAACTTTTGAATCTCCTCTTCTGAAGCCAATCGATTATGAGGGTACTCAATGACATCCATTTTCAAGTTTAAATGGATATGAGCGTTTATCTCTCCAGACTTTTTTACTTCTACCTCTAGTTTTCTTTTCATTTTCTTTACATCAACTGTAATGTAATTATTCATGAAAGGTCTAGTAGAGCTATTCACTTTTTTTGTGAAGCGAGCCATTTTTCCTTTTTCATTTTCCATGAGAAGATACATGATCGATTGATCCACCGTTAAATGCTTTCCAGAATATTTATTCCCGTGAAACATTGCCAACCCCTTTACTGATGCGCGCGATTTACTTTTATCCAATTTAATATAAGGAATCAAGAAATCCTGGCCTGGATCAAGCATTTTTGCAAATATTGATTCAATATTTTCACGGTTAACAATAGTTAAATCCTGTAAACTTTTCATTGAATTTATTAAATATTTACTGATTTCTTCGCCGCCAATTAATTTTAGGTTAATTAGATCAATAGCCATTCCTTCTACTACCGCCGGACGGGCACCTAACGCGGTTTTTGGATTACGATATAAAACATCTAAAAATGAATTTATATCTTGTTTAGCAAGAGCCTCGCCAATTAACAGTACCCTTAATTTTGAAGAGTCAAATGTTCCCGATATTTTAGAATCAATTTTTATTTGAGCTTCTCTTGGAGTATTGGCGATAGCTGAAACAATTTCAACTATTTGTTGTTGTGAACCTCCTTTTCCTCCTTGTGTGCTCCTCGGAAATGATGCAGCATATAATAGCTTTCCATCACTCGTCAGATCACTTGAACTCGCCATGGCAAGACTCGCTTCTTTTAATGGGTTCTGATCCCAACAACCTGAGAGAAATAATAAGCACAACAGAACAAGAAGGTATTTTAGTCCTTTCAATAGTTTTTCACTCCAGTTTCTTTTTTTCGTGTAAGATACGAAATTAGTAGAAGCGTTAAGGGGAGCAACAATACTAGGACCATTCCGGCATTGGTAACAAATTTAGTAAAGAATTTTATTGTTTCCCTGTTATCAATGATAAGCGCGATGAGAGCAGCTACTCCTGCAACATAGGGTACGAACCTAGAATGAGTAGGCTGTCCGAATAGAGTAGCTACTCCAATGGATGCAATATATAAATAATTTACAAATGAAGTGGTTACCATCACCATCCAAATCGATATAAACACTAAATCCGTACGTTCTACCACACCGAAGGAGAAGGATTTAATAAGATACAAAATGGGTTCCGGGATGATTTTCATTTCTCTAGGACTAAAATAGGCTAAGGAAGCAACTACCAAATAGGTATAAAAAAGAGTAACAAAAAGGTTCGCGATCGTTACGGCTTTTAACTTTCCTTTTGCCGGACCTTGAACAAACGGGCCTATAACTAAATACGCATCAAAACCAAGGATGGCTAACGTGGCTTCTTTCGATCCATTAAAAACCGATAACCATCCGGTTTTGGCCATGGGTAATAGATAGAGGAAGTTTGCATCCTTGAAGCTTAATGCAACTAAGACAAAGAGAACTAGTAAGAAAAAGGAAACAAAAACACTAAAACGTGCAATAATGCGTAAATTTTGTTTACCTAAGTAAACTCCTGTAAAAACCAAAAGCAGGATGACAACGAAAATTGGCGTATTTTCCAGAACCCATATTTTCAAAAGGTGGCTATACAAAATAAGCACTGCACTTGCAAAAAGTGTAAACTGAAAGGCATATATAGACACCATTATTTTACCCAGAATTTCTCCTATTAATTTTGGCAGGATTTCATAAAAAGTTAATGTAGGAAATCTACTATTTAATAACCAAAATATCACTAAAAAGATCTGAACAAAAATACCAGCAATAAGGATAGAAATCCATGCATCCTGTTTGGAAACCTTAAAGAGCGTATAGGGTAAAGATAATAATGCGATACCAATTTGTGTTTGTATGATATAGAATACCAGTTGTCCTTGTGTGATTGTATGTTCACTTTTCATCATCTTTTCCCCAGTCTCTGGAATTGGATTGTTGCTTAAGCTGCTGCGGATGAGGATCCAACGGACGATTGTTCAATTTCCAAATCGGCAATCGCAAAATAGAGTCTTTAAAATCTGTTATTCGGAGTGGAGCCAATGGCGCAAAGTAGGGTGTACCAAACGATTCTAACTTACATAAATGAATGAGAATAACCATAAAGCAAAACACAATCCCGATAAATCCCAACGTTGCAGCTGCTAACATAAATGGGAATCGTATAATACGCATCGATCCGCTCATTTCAGTTGAAGGCACTACGAAGGAAGAAATGGCGGTTATTGCTACGACGACAAGCATCGTATTTGAAATCAAACCTGCACTAACTACGGCATCGCCAATGACAAGTCCACCTACGATTCCAATGGTTTGTCCAATTGTAGTTGGCAATCTGATTCCGGCTTCTTGAATTAACTCTATGGTAATCAACATAATCAAAGCTTCAAGAAGTGGGGGAAAAGGAATGTTTTCAACCGAACTTTTAACTGGCAATATTAATTGGTCTGGCAAAACTTCATAGTGAAAAGCGATGATCGCAATATATAAAGATGGTAATCCTACGGCAAGAGAAAAACTTAGTAATCGAACGATTCGGAAAAAAGTGCCTAAGAAAAAGCGTGAATTATAATCATCGGGAGATTGATAAAATGAAAAAAAAGTAACAGGCAAAATCAATGCTGTAGGGGTGTTGTCCACCAATAGAACAACCCTACCCTCAAGCAAATTAGCCATGGTCCGGTCAGGCCTTTCGGTATTAAGCATTTGAGGGAAAGGTGAAAATGAAGAATCCTCAATAAGTTCCTCAAGATAGCTACTAGGCATAATAAAATCTGCGGAAATAGAATCAATCCTCCGTTCAATTTCCCTTATTAAATAAGTGTTAGCCAACTTATTCATATAGAGAAGTGCTACCTTCGTTTTTGTTTCATTCCCTACGGAAAAATACTTTACTGTTAAGTTTGGATTTAAAATACGTTTTCGAATTAACTGAATATTAACCCCTAGGCTTTCAATAAATCCATCGTGTGCCCCTCTTACTACTTTCTCACTTGAAGGTTCTGTAATACTCCTATTTCCAAATTTTTGTGTATTAATGGAGAATGCGTAAGCCTTTGTACTCACAAACAACAAAGTATTCCCATTAATTAGATCGTTTACCGCTTGTGACAGATTGGAACATGAAATCGTCTCTAAATTAATGACAGTGGCAATGTCTTCTCTGTCTTTAAAACTCTTTAGTTGAAAAAGCGGATCAATAATTTTATCTTGTATTAGTTCTTTATCAACGAGCGTTTCAATGAATACAATCGCGGTTTCAAAATCACCATTTGGTAGAGTTTGGATTTTTAAATCAGCTGTATGATTAAGAAGATTTTTTATATACGTCAGATTATCATTCATGTCTGAGAAAATTAATGGCCCTTCTACTTGTGTCTGATCCGTTTTTTTTAAAAGATTATTCTTTTTTTTCCTTTTTTTGAATAAATCCATTTACCAACCCTCCCAAAAAATGCATATTATTTAGGTTGTGTTAAAGTGGTTTATTTATTCAAACGAACTTCTTTAATATGTAAGAGGCGGGCTTCACCATGAAGCCCGCCTCATTTAATAACTAGCTAGAATTTTGCTCGTCTGTACATCAAATAATTTTTCCGATATAATAATCAATCGCTGGATGAAATAGTATGATTCACTTGTTCATACGTTTTTTCGAATTCAACTGCTACATCAATATCTAAAGCTGTTACTCCTTTTGCAGCCCATGAGCTGAGCGAGACAGTAACAGCTTTATATTGAACATTGATAAATGGATGATGTTGGTTTGCTTCAGCAATTTGGCCGATTGCTGAAACAAACTGTATACCTTGCAGGTAATCTTTAAACATATATTTCCTTTCGATCCATTTATCCCGCATTAACGGGCAGTAAGACCCCCACTTCAAGACTTAGAGGGAATCAATAAGGATAAGTAGGGGATCAACTGCCCGTAAAAGCCCGATTGGTTCAACTAACAATCAGTGGGGGATGGAAAAACCCCCCACTGATTGAAGTTTCACTTTATCGTTTTTTACCTTCCAGTTTTGAAGTTTTGCACACTCCAACTGAATTTCTAAAGGAGTCAATGCTGTTAACATCCTTGACTTTCCTTTTGAAGTGGAAGTAACGATAATCCATTTTTGATAAGACGTTGAAGCTCTTCTGTTTTGCTAAGATGGAGCAATTCTTGATGGACCTGTTCTGTTTCTAACGTTTGTACACCATGCTCACAGAACAATTCCAGAATTTCCAAGCGCAGCAGCCATTCTTTTGGATAAGAGCTTCTCAACACTTGAAGAACGTTTTGAACAACAGCCCAACTATTTTCATCCAGTGTCTTTTTTTTACGAATATCTCTGATTGCTTGGTACATATTTTCTAGTTCAGTTAACAGTCTTGGTGCTGTTGCAGCCTTTTTAGGTATTTCTTCTACACCGAAGAATGCTTCTGCATCAGCAGCCCCTGGAAATGCAGATGTAACGCTTGAGCCTACCGCCATGTCGAACGTTCCCCACTGTTCTTCAAATAACACTTGATCTCCTAATGTGACTTTGCAGCTTTCGAAGGAAATGAGATTTAGTTTGTTTTTGTTTCGGATAATAGTTGAAACAATTCCCGATACTTGAATACCGCTCTTAAAAGTCAAAGTCGATTTACGACCATTTTCAATTCCAAAAGTCAGAAGGTCATCTTCAGTACATTCTTCAAGAGAAATACCCCCTTCTAATAAACCAATTGGAGTACCAAATCCACCACTATGAATCGCTTTCGAATGTCCAAGAAGCTCCTGATCATTTATAGCCAAAGCTGTAGGCCCTGTTGTTTTCACATAAATGGCTTCTCCATCTGAATCTTTAAGCATTTTTTCGATCGTTCCGGTAATTTGTAATCCGGAATTCAGGACAAATGTCGACGTACTGCCTGATTGAAGCGCCTTATCTAAGCTCTCCGTTCCGCCTTTTCGAAAGGCCATTGAATCGGCAAACTTTTCGATAGCCTCTGTTAATTGATCAAAGCTCTCACAAACAAATAATTGCGGCTGCATGGTCGTTACATCGTAGCTTGTTTGAATACAAGTCTCTATAGAAAAAGGAAGTTTTACTACGTTTTCAGATAGGCAATGCTTGCTTTCTCCTACAGAAGATAACAGTCCGGCACCGTATATTTGCGGGTTTTCCAACGTTCCTATTAAACCGTACTCCACTGTCCACCAGAAAATCCGCGAGATTTGATCTGCTTCTGACAAACCCGTTACTGCTTTTTTCCTATCGCTTAGCAATCGTTTTGCTTCTTCGATTTGTTCAGGTGTGGAATGGCGATCTTCCATGACAATCGAAAGATTTCTTACAGCCTCAAATACTTCATGTTTTGCTTTTGTCGCAAATGCCTTTGAACCAATTTCTCCAAATCGTTTGACGTATGAAGCATATTTAGAATCAAATAGGATTGGTGCATGACCTACGGATTCATGGATAATATCCGGTGCCGGTGTATATTCGATGTTTTCTACCTTTCGAATAGCCACGGCAATTGGCAAAATACCATGTGCTTGAAAATCATAAAAGGCAACACCTGGAATTAATCCATCTACAATCGCAGCTCCCCAGCCAATTTTTGAAAGATGCTCGTTCATGTCTGATACATTTGGTATTGCCTCTGTGTCAATACCTGATGCCCGGAGACCTTCCACATATGCCGGATGTGCAGAATCCTTTAGAGCATGATGATTTTGTCTCATTACATATCGCCATACCGCATGATCAATCGGTGTGTACTCTTCATAGTGTTGCTCCGAGACAAATTGTCTCAAATGAGCTGGAATCTGTTTTGTGGATTTTGATAGTTCGTTCATACTAGATTTCATCCTTTCTATCTTTTCAATGTTGTTGTGAATTCTCTTAATTCTCTTAACAAGGTAATCGAATTCTCTGTTTCATCATTACTCCTCCTTCCATAAAAAAATCCCTACTGGAATAACCAGTAGGGACGAATAGACTTCGCGGTACCACCCTAGTTGCGAGCATACGCTCACCACTTCATTCTGATAACGGCTATGACGCCGTCTTTCCCTTCATAAAGACTGATGTCTTTACTACGAAAAAGAAACTCCGGGAGTGTAATTCATGCTTACGTTTGTACTGATTCGCACCGACCATCAGCTCTCTGAAGACAAAATTGCTAAGCACTACTGTATTCCCTTCCATGCTTGTATACTATTAAATTTTTATAGACTAAATAAAAAGTCCCTACTGGAATAACCAGTAGGGACGAATAGACTTCGCGGTACCACCCTAGTTGCGAGCATACGCTCACCACTTCATTCTGATAACGGCTATGACGCCGTCTTTCCCTTCATAAAGACTGATGTCTTTACTACGAAAAAGAAACTCCGGGAGTGTAATTCATGCTTACGTTTGTACTGATTCGCACCGACCATCAGCTCTCTGAAAACAAAATTGCTAAGCACTACTCTATTCCTTTCAACGCTCTACACTATATAACATTTCTTTTAGTAAATCGAATTATAAAGGGAGATTAGTCATATTGTCAAGGTTTAAATATTATAATGATATAGTATTAACTCAAATCTGCTCCAATACTGATTTTTCTTATTCCATTTCGAAAAAAATGTTAAAATATGTGACCTTTTCTAAAGACTGTTTTCGCAAGTACTGTTGCTTTTATTACTAAATCTGCCTAATTCCATTGATTCGGATGGAAATTTTCATTCTCTTCATGATTTTAAATGCGAATTCCACCAATTCTTCTCTAAAAGATCTTGCTATATTTAGCTTTTTAGCGAATTTTATGATATATCAGCGACTCTGTTGGTTTTATCAGCGACTTGTTATGATATATCAGCGACTTTGTTACTTTTATCAGCGACTTGTTATGATATATCAGCGAATTGAAGGGTAATTGTAATTTTTTCCTCCTAATGCAATCGCTGCCGATTCATCTCAAGATTAAAACCCCTAGTGTTCTCGGCTATTTAATAAAATTTAACAACATCTTCAAAAGGCAAGAATGTTCTTTCACCAGCTTCTTCGTTTGGTTCACCAAATGGCATTTGTGCTATTAAGCTCCATTCTCCAGGAATATTCCAAGTTTGTTTCACTTCTTGATCTATAATTGGATTGTAATGCTGTAGTGACGCTCCAATTCCTTCAGCAGATAAAGACATCCATATTGCGTACTGCAACATTGCACTTCCTTGTTGTGACCAATTAGGGAAATTTTCTTTATAGGATGGTGCATTTTCTTGCATTTGTTTTACTGTTTCTTGGTTTTCAAAGAATAGAACTGTCCCCACTCCATCGCGGAATCCTTGTAATCGTTCTACGGTTGCTCCAAAGTTTTCCTCTGGAACAAGTGGACGTAGCGTTTCTTTTACGATATCCCAGAACTTTTCATGCTCAGCGTCCATAAGCACAACAATGCGTCCACTTTGCATATTAAAAGATGTTGGTGCATGTAAAGCTGTTTTTAATACTTCGTTGATTCTTTCTTTTGTAATATTTTCATTCTTTTTCACCTTACGAATAGAACGACGGTTGATGATTGCTTCTTTTAAAGTTGTTGTAGTTGTAGTTGTTGTAGTTGTTGACATTTTGATTCCTCCATTTTTTGTTTAATATAAAAACTATATATATACATAGATCCTTTTACAGTTCGAACGTTATTTAAAGTAAGAAAATACCTACAACGGTCCACTACTGTTTGAATCTAGTATTAGCAATACCCATTCCTATCACATTGCATGCCATCAAGATCATTTGCCTTATTTTTTTCCAATTCCTTATCAATGACTTGTGCTAATTTTTCCTTGCTAGCTAACCCTTGAATAACTTCTTCGCCAATCACAAATGTTGGAACAGCCGATATTTTCGCTTCATCATAAGCATGTTTTAAAGCCTCTTGATGGGCTTCACGATATTTCCGCGCTACTAATGCTTCCTTAAAAGTATCCTTTGAAAGTCCCACATCACCGGCTATGTTTGTTAGTACTTCGATGTCCTCAATGTTTTGTTCTCCTTGGAAAAACGCGGTGAAAACTTTGTGATGGTATTCATTTCCCTTCCCATGTTCTTTCGCAAACTGGTATCCCTCAAAAGCCAAATTTGTATATGGATGAGGAGAAACACGCGGTAAACGCATTTCAATCCCCAACTTCTTCGCTGCAGGCTGAATAAAGGAATCCCAGGAGCCTAATTTTGCAGGATCCTGCCATGGGTCAATTTTCGGATATGGACTCGGACGTAATTCAAATGGCATCCATTCTACCTCAACATCTTTTTCCTTTGCGATTTCATCTAACGGGCCTTTTCCTAAAAAACAAAATGGACATATGAAATCAGAATAAGCTTTAATTTTTACAGTCATTTAGTTTCTCACCTTTCTCTTTATTATTTTTTCGTTGTAATGAAAATAGTTACAACGAGGAGTAAAAAAAATGTACGTCTCAATACAGAGAACTGCACATGGAGATTTATTTATTGTGAAGAATTTATCCTATTTATTAATGTTGTATCTACTTGTTCCATTGTAATGTTTTCCAATACGCTTTCCATTGCTTCTTGTGCTTGTACTAAAATAACTTCTAAAACATTTTGTATGTTAGCACCTATTGGGCAATCTGGATTTGGCTGCTCATGGATATGAAATAAGTTTTCTTCTTTTACAACGCTTACTGAACGATACACATCTAATAGCGTAATATCACATAAATCTTTCAAAAGAGAAGCCCCTCCAGTTCCACGGCGGACTTGAACTAGCCCAGCTTTCTTTAGATATGACAATATTTGTCGAATCACAACTGGGTTTGTATTTACACTTCCTGCCATAAATTCTGAAGTACAAATCGCTGCTGGATTATTGTTTATGAGAGATAAAATATGGACAGCAATTGTAAAGCGGCTGCTAATTTTCAAATTCATCACCCCTCAATGTAACTATTATAGTTACAACTGAAATAGAAGTCAACTACTTGGTGATAAAAAATCTAAAATCATATCTGCAAGTTCAACGTCACATTGGGAAGGGCAAACTAAAATAAGGAATAAAAAACAAACCTTAGTTTTTTATTAATCAATTCTCACGGGTGATCCTTAAAGCACGTATTTGACCGAATCGATTAAAATATGGAACCTTGTCCTTTTTGATCCATCTAATCATTATATGGAAGAAGATAACTATCCATAACAGTCCTGCAAGGAAAACCACTCCAATTGTGAAAAGATTGACTAAAAGATCATTACCCATATATTTAGAAAATATTCTTGATAATGCTGAGCCCAATAAAGGCATATAGACAATAATGTAACGTCGGCTGAAACTTCCAAACCAGTTTCCCTTAACCGGTAGTAGTTTCATTCGAACAATTTTAGAACCAATTGTATTACCTTTCCATGTGACAGGGATAACTACCATTAGTACAAAGAAAACTATTGCAAACAAGATCTCTTCAACGAGTATTACTGGTCTCTTTAGTAATCCGAGAATAAAATTTGTAATCACTCTTGCAATAATAATGTTTAGAATCACCTCAATCAGCTGGGCACCAAAAGTTGCGATCTTTTGTTTATTATAAATGTGACTTTGCTCATTAATGGTTTCCCTGGTTGGAATTAACACCAAAAAGATTGGAGCGAATAGAAAACCAAGTACAGTTCCAAAAGTGTTAGTTAATAAATCATCTACATCAAAAATACGGTAAGGGCATTTAAATAATCCAAAAAGGGCCGTTCGTTGGGTTAACTCAAAGAAAAGTGATACACCAAATCCAATGATTACAGCATAAAACCATTTAATTTTCTTCTTAAAAAAATATCGCAAATAAACACCTAGGGGAAATAAAAGTATAATATTAAAAAACATTTGATAGAAAGACCGAGCAGCTAACAAATGGATGTAACTAGAAGGTACAGTCCAATTTAGGCTCGTTTCACGCTTGATATCTCGAATAAATTGAAAAGGTCGAAGTTGAGTAAAAGTTGCATCCGGATTAACCGAAACACAATTATTTCGAACATCAGGTATTGGAAAAATGACTAAAAAGAAAGCACTTAATCCATATAGGATAAAACTTAAAATTAGTAATGTTTTCCAAAAACTAAAATATCCATGTTTGCGATATTGATAAATCACCCATGGAAGCGTTAAAATAGACGCCATAAAAAAACAAACAAAAACTGCAATTAAAATTGGCATTACATATACTTGCATTTCATTCTCCCTTCAAAAAGAGCAATTATTTAACACCAAAGGATGGAAAAAGCAAAAACAGAAGAACGAGCAAAGCAAATGTTCCTTCTTTCTGTCTACTAAATACATTCGCCCAAACAACAGTAATAAACAAATATGTTAAGTGCGTAAATATGTAACATTATCATCAGATGAAGAAAAAAAATGAACCTCTTTCCAAT
Source organism: Neobacillus sp. (assembly GCF_031988165.1). Lineage (NCBI taxonomy): Bacteria > Bacillati > Bacillota > Bacilli > Caryophanales > Bacillaceae > Neobacillus > Neobacillus sp. Next base: position 64,832 of record NZ_DALZYO010000026.1, on the reverse strand, counting down.
TTTTTTAAGGTACCTTTTCGCTATCATAATTTAGTTTCTTTCATTTTTCCCCACGATATGTAAAATAGTTTTTCATTATATTTTCAATTTCATTAAACGTTTTTATCAGCTTTATGAAAATGTAATGGTCACATAATGTCCGCCACTTCTCTCATTTCCCCAAAAATTAAAAAAAGGCTGAATCAAAAGTCGTTAGCATAAACAACTTTGAAATTCAGCCTTTTGTGTTAGGTAAACCTTCACCTTTTATTATAAAATTTCATTGTCCTTTTGTCGTAATCGTTGCACAAGGAACAGGGCTCCTCCAAGGATTACGACAAGTATACCTGCGAATAGCCAGTTATACATGGTTGTTGCAGTATTAGGTAAATCGGAAGCTGGTGATGGTTTTTTATCAGTTAATCCCGATTCTGGTGATGGTTTTTTATCCTTTAAATCATTAGGATGAAAGACGGCAAATGTACTAAAGTGATTAGTCTTTGCTCTAAGCTGACCGTTTTCGAACGTTCCGCCTACTAATTCCCATTCCTTCTTATCTTCGTTCCAATAGTACACTTTTAATTCTTCAGGATGATCAACCTTAAGATTATCAGTAGGAAATACAAGCTCAATATCATGGTCAAAATGATGGATGATTTTATCCCCCTGCTTAATGGTAAATTCATACACTGCACTTATCGCCAAATTGGAAGAAGGAAGCTTCTTGGGATTTTTACCTACTCTTTCTAAACTGATAATCAGGTCTTCCCCTTTAGCAAAGTTGACAGCTGGGATAAGCAGTTGGACATCATCCTTCACAACTTGAATCATTGCTTGTTTATTGATTAAAGTTTCTAGTTGCCCGGCTGTAAATTTGATTGTTTTTACCTCGTCCAGACTATTCTTTAGTTCAACAATCAATGTTCCGTTATCATCAATCAGGTTCACTTGCTCATCCGAAACGGTTACGGTTCCTCCATCTTTCACAGGTACGGTCGTTACGACAGATTGTAGACGCGTCACTGTAATAATATAAGTGGTTGTTTGTCCATTTTGAGCGGTTACTTCGATTGTTATGGTGTTTTTGCCAACACCCAAATTGATGACTTCACTTTCTTGTCCACTCGTCGTTTGTTTCCCGTTTATTTTTACCGTTGCGTTAGAATCCGCTATGGTTGGGGTTAGTTTTATGGTATGAATACTGTCCCCTACATTCATGCTATATTGAGTGGTTCCTGGTTTAAATTCAGGATTCAAGTTGCCATTACTACTCGTTAACTGGCTAAGTGTTGCGTCACTTGAGAGGACATGAACAGTTACTGTTATAGTTGCCGCATGTTGTCCATCGCTTGCACGGATAGAAAGTGTATGCATAGCTTTTGTTGCTGCATGTAACCTTGAAGCATTTGCTACTGTGATTACTCCAGTAGTTTCATTAATCGTAAAAATCCCATCGTCATTCCCTGAAGTGATCGTGTACGTGACCGCATCTCCATCGGCATCGCTAGCCGTTACGGTTCCAACTGCTGTTCCGTTTGCAGCCTTTTCATCAACAGTAAATACTGCATCTTTCGCAACCGGTGTATTGTCATTGAGATTATTTAACTGGATCGTCACGGTTGAATTCGCACTATGTGTTCCATCACTTACTTGTACCGTTAACGTAAAGCTCTTGATTTTTTCATAATCTAATTGGCCGCTATCTGCTACCGTTATTTTTCCGGTAGTCGCATCAATCGCGAACGCACCGATGTCATTTCCACCAATGACTCGATAGCTTAGGGTGTCTCCATCATCATCACTTGCCATTACGGTTCCTATCTCTGTTCCGTTTGCGGCATTTTCATCAATCGTAAATACTGTATCCTTCGTAACCGGTGTATTGTCGTTCAAATTATTTAGATTAATCGTCACTCGTGTATCGGCAGTATAAGTTCCATCACTTACTTGTACCTTTAGCGTAAAACTCTGAATGGTCTCATAATCTAGTTTGCTGCTATCTGCTACCGTTATTTTTCCAGTCGTCGCATCAATCGCAAACGCAGCTGATTCGTTTCCTGAGATGATCCTATACGTAAGCGGATCTCCATCGGCATCACTTGCCGTTACGGTTCCTACCACGGTTCCATTTGCGGCATTTTCATCAATTGTAAACGCTGCATCTTTCGCAACCGGTGTATTGTCATTGAGATTATTTAGGTTAATCGTCACAGATGTCTCGCCTGTATTTTTGCCATCACTTACTTGGATGGTTAACGTAAAGCTTTTAACGACTTCATAATCTAGTTTGGTTGAATCCACTACGGTGATTTCACCACTAAAAGAGTCAATGGCAAAAGCACCTGCTGCGTTTCCTGCAATAATCTTGTAGGTAAAACTGCTTCCTGCATCAGCATCCGTTGCCGTTACGGTCCCGACGGATGTACCAATCACAGTATTTTCATCAATGTTTTTCGTAAATCCTTGTGGTACTGGACTGTTATCATTTAGATCATTGACGTTAATAGTGATCGTCGCGATATCTGTTTCGCTAGTACTATTAGCAAATAATGCCCTTAATAATGTGAAAGGTATAAGGTATCCGTTCGGTACAATCGTATCACTGGCTTGTACCTTTAATTGATAAGATGTTTTCGTTTCATAATCTAATTGACTACCATCCGCTACTGTAATTTCTCCTGTAACAGCATCGATCTTGAACGTACCTGTTTCATTTCCTGACAGGATCCTAAATGTTAGCGGATCTCCATCGGCATCACTGGCGCTAACGGTTCCAATAAAAGTTCCGTTTGCAGCATTTTCATCAACGCTGAATACTGCATCTTTCGCAACCGGTGTATTATCATTCAAATTATTTAGGTTAATCGTCACGGTTGTATCTGCTGTATTTGCACCATCACTTACTTGTACGGTTAATGTAAAGCTTTTAACGGTTTCATAGTCTAGTTTTGTTTCATCCGCTACTGTTACTTCACCGCTATTTTCATTAATTTCAAACGCTCCTGTTGAGTTTCCAGAAGTAATTTTGTAAGTAAAACTACTTCCCGCATCAGCATCCGTTGCTGTTACGTTCCCAACGGATGTTCCGTTCGCTGTATTTTCATCAATATTTTTCGTAAATCCTTGTGGAACAGGACTGTTATCATTTAGATCATTGACATTAATGGTGATCGTCGCGATATCTGTTTCGGTTGTACTATTAGCAAACAATGCCCTTAATAATGCATAAGGTGTAAGGTAACCGTTCGGAGTAATCGTATCACTGACTTGCACCTTTAATTCATATGATGTTTTCGTTTCATAATCCAGTTGACGGCCATCTGCTACGATAATATCACCTGTTGTTGCATTAATCGCGAAGGCACCTGATTCATTTCCAGAGAGGATTCGATAACTTAAAGGATCTCCATCGGCATCACTTCCGATAACGGTTCCAACAAAAGTTCCGATTGCGGCATTTTCATCAACGGTAAATACCGCATCCTTCACAACTGGTGTATTGTCATTCAAATTATTTAAGTGGATCGTTACGGTTGTATCTGCCGTATTCATTCCATCACTGACTTGTACGGTTAACGTAAAGCTTTTGACGGTCTCATAATCTAGTTTGGTTGAATCCGCGACGGTTATTTCGCCATTACTAGTGCCAATAGCAAACGCGCCTTCAGTGTTTCCTGCAGTAATCTTGTAAGTAAAACGGCTTCCAGCATCGGCATCGGTTGCTGTAACAGTTCCAATCGATGTTCCATTTGCTAAGTTTTCATCAACGGTTGTCGTAAACCCTTTTGGAACTGGACTGTTATCATTAAGATCATTGACGTTTATTTTTACGGTTACCGTAGTTTTATCGAGTCCATCACTTACTTGTATCGCTAATGTGTAGGATTGCGTTGTTTCATAGTCTAATAGACTACCATCAGCTACCTTTATTTCTCCAGTTGCCGAATTCAATTCGAAAACATGGTTCGAATTTCCTGAAAGAATACTGTAGGTCAGGGAATCACTATCTAAATCACTAGCAGTTATCGTTCCTACTGTTGTACCAGTAGGTGCATTTTCATCAACAGTAAAAGTGGTGTCTGTTGCCGCAGGTGGACGATTTCGATTCACCAGTACCGTATAGGTCGCAGTCGTTCCGTCTTGTGCCGTAACAACGATTGGAATCGAGTTTTTCCCTGCTCCAAGACTAATTAAACCCGATTCCTGTCCGCTTGTTACAGGATTACCACCCACTGTCACTGTTGCATAAGAATCAGCTACGGTTGGAGTTAAGCGAATCTGATCGGTACCATTAGGTACACTGACGTTATACTGCTTGATTGACGGGTTAAATGCTGGGCTCAATGTCCCTGCACTGACGGTTAATTTACTCAAATCTGCATTACTTGATGGTGCTTTTCGGGTAAGATTCAATGTATATGGTTTGACTGTTGTGCCATCTTCAGCCGTAACAAAAACGGTTATGGTATTGCTACCTACCATTAATGGTATAGATACTGAAGTACCACTAGCAACGGAATTCCCATTCACTTTTACAGTTGCCTTAGCATCTGCGACTGTTGGGGTTACTTGGATGGTTTGGATAGCATGGTCTACGTTAGCTGTGTAGTTCAATGTCCCTGCTGAAAAACCAGGTGTCAATGTCCCTGAACTAAGGGTTAAGTTATTCAAATCAGCATTACTTGACACAGAGACTAAACCAAAGTCTTCACTTGTACCACTTAAATAAGATATTTTTCTTAAATCGTTATCTAACATGACAACCATAAAATTTTCGTTTGCATCAATCGCATAGGTGATTTCACTTGGAGAACTATTAATTAAGCTAGGGGAAACTTCCTTTGTCCCTTTCGACCATTTATCTCCATCCTTAACCAGCGCGAAAAAGCCTATTTGTGATGGTGGCCAATCCTTCGATTCTGAATACATTAATAAAATAGGTTTAGAGTTTTTGATATTCACTTTGACAGGGTACGTTATTTTATTTTGATCCGTGTAAACCACTTCTTGTTTCCATGTACCTGATTGATTCGTTTGAAAATGCGTTGTAAAGGTTTCATTATCTATATCATTTGCCCAGCTGTTGCCTTCATAGTAAGAAAAATAAATTTTCCCAGAAAAATCCACAACAAATGGTGTGTAACGATAGTCTTTCTGATCCTTAACTGCATCTACAATTTTTTCTGGAGAAGAAAACTCACTATCAGTAGTTTTCTTGTAAGTATAATAATAATTTCCATAATAATCATTCTGATTATCTTCTTTGACATACGTAATGTGAATCGTATTATTTTGATCGACTTCGATTTGAGGGTCTTTCACTTCATCGATCGCACTTGCCCCACTAACAATGGTCTTGGTAGTCCACGATCCGGATTGATTCGTAGCATAGTGAATTTCATATTTTCTAGGGTCGTTGGCATCATTGTATACATAAACGATATGTGCTTTTCCATTTGAATCGATTGCGATACTTGGATTAGAGATGTTTTTCCAACCATTTGGATCAGAATATCCCTCTACCATTTGATAAGACCAGCTGCCATTTTTATAAACACCGTATTCTACACCCCTATGGCTAGTGACGCCTGAACCCTTATAATATAAAAATGCAGCATATATATTATTGTTAGCATCAATAGCTATATCCGATGGACCGCTAAATCCAGTATCCCCCGTAGCAGTGGTCGAAACGGCGGTTATCTCTTTCCAATTTCCCTCTTCCCATTTTTTAATAGCAATCGCAGTACTATTTTTTACATGTGAAAGATAAAGATCACCGCTCGGACTATTAACTAGATTGCTATAGGCCCAAGTATTCTGATCAAATTGATGAATCATTTTTTCTGTAATCGTATTACTCACAGCAGAAACATGTTGTTGTGTACTAAATGGAGATACAAAGGCTATTTGTAAAACTAGTACAAATGCAACGAATGCTTTGAGTTTAAAAATTTTCAACCGTACATCCCACCCTCTCAGATAACCTTTATTAAGTTATAAATCAAATAAATAACTACTTCCTAAACACCCCCAAAAATAATAACTTAATTCCTCCCAAACGATTTCGAAAGGTCTCTTATTGAGGCGCTTCCTTCAATATATGGGATAATTATCCCTATTTTTTTGAAATATCTGATAATTAATCAAAGTAGTATTGCTATTTCTGACAAATATCTTTCTTTTTCACTATTATTATTTACTATATATTGTTTTTTGACAATATTTTTTCTAATTATTACATTAAATAACTCAAACTTTAAATGAGAAGTATTTCTGAAGAATCAGTTTGTCCTATTAATAGAAGAAACAGATCTAAAAACTTGAAAAGAAAATAAACAGGAAGAACCCGATTTAGGTTCTTCCTGTTAGTTTATTAATCCAATGAAATTCCAACCACTTTATCGTAAAATGAGGTGACTTTATAGCCTTCAATTTCTATCCAAGCTGGTACATTATTCCCCCCTGAAAACTCGTTATGGTGCTCAGTAGAGAACATTCGTGGATGGTCAAGCTCATTTTGACGAAGCAAATAGTCACTTAGTTTATATTTGTCCCCCACTTTTGATTTCACACAAAAAGTTATGATGAACCTCTATTTTAGAAATAGATCCAAAGCTTTTGCTACTCCACAGTTTACATTATTATCAGTTACATAGTCTGCTTGCAGTTTGATTTCCTCAGGGGCATTCCCCATAGCAATTCCCAGTCCAGCAAATTGTAGCATTGAAAGGTCATTTTCATTATCACCAATACAGATCAATTCTTCAGGCTTTACATTTAAGTTGTCACATAAGCTCTTTACAGCTATTCCCTTGGATGTTCCGAGCTGCATGGCCTCAAAGTTATTCACATGTGAACTAACAACTTCCAAAATATTATATTGTTTTAACTCCTGCTTCGCTTTATTCACAGCCTCTGTATCGTCCGAGAAGACAATACATTTACATATATTTTCATTATGGTTTTCCAAAGTAAACTGTAAAGAACAATTATCAAACAGATTCATTTTTTCCTCATCATTTAAATAGGTGTCAATCATTTTATATTGATGATTTTCAGGAATTTTTTCATTTGAAAGAACAATGTTATGACCTTTAAAATATGCTGTAAGCTTATGTTTTTCAACTATGTTGTAAATAGTTTCGATTTCATCTGCAGATAGAGTCTTTTTATAAAGTACTTCTCCATATTTATAATATGTTCCGTTCGTACCAACAGTTAAGACGTCATCACCTAAAAATCGTTTAAAGTAGCTGGCAATATTAAAAGGTCTACCTGTTACTAAGGCAATTTTAACGCCCTTTTCCATAGCTTCCTTCAATGCCCTGATATTCTCATCTGGTATGGTGAATTTATTATTTAAAAGTGTACCATCCATATCAATGCAGATTAATTTATACTTCATAAATACCTCCAGAGAATAGTTAATAGGATGCTCTCATAATTTCTTGAAGCTTTTCTTTTGAACCAAATGGTAAAACTCCTAATATAGGATTGTTAATGATTTGCTCAAACTGATCATCTGAGATGTTGAAATCCTTCAGTTTCTTAGACAATCCAACCATGGATAAGAACTTAGTTATTTCATCGTATAAAGCAGTGGCTGCTTCCTTTTCGCTTACACTTTCTAATTCAACATTGAAAGTTCTAGCCACTATGGCAAACTTTTCTATATAGTCATCATTGAAAAATTTTATAAAACCTGGATATACAACTGCCAATGCTTCTCCATGTGGTATATGTGTAACTCCGCCAATAATCTCTGACAATGGATGTGGTGCAGCAGCACCTGCGTTTGCTAAACTAATGCCTCCAAAGGTATCGGCAACTGCTAATTGTTCTCTATAATTAATATTTGCTCCATCTTCCATGGCTTTCGGTAAATATTTCACTACCAACTCGATGGCTTTCAATGCTTGGATTTCCGTCATAATTGACGCTTTTGGATTAATGAAGCTCTCAAAAGCATGGGTGAATGCATCAAAACCTGTAGAAGCTGTAATTCTTGGTGGTAGAGTTATCATCAACTCGGGATCCACTATACACTCATTTGAAAAGTTATCATTGTGGAAAATTGTGTTCTTTTCCGTTCCTCTCGTAATAACAGCTGCTTGTGTAACTTGGCTTCCCGTTCCAGAAGTCGTTGATACAGCTATTAAAGGCAAGTTTTTATCCGTTAATTTATCATAATCCTCAAAAGGATTTGTATAGGTTGAGAATAAATAATCCCAATCTATTTTATCCAATCCATTTGTTAATGCTATTATTTTCGCAGTATCAATACTCGAACCCCCACCAACACTTAAGACGAAGTCCACTTTCTCACTTTTCGCTAGTTCAAAGCCTTCTGTGACCATTTCTATTGTTGGATTTGGTAAGACTTTATCAAAATGAATGACTTCGATCGCTACATTACCAAGAATTTCTTTTACTCTATCATACAATTTATCTAAAGGAGCGACATTTTCCGTAGTAACAAGCAAACACTTTTTCCCATATTTACTTGCTATATTGGATAGCTCCTTTAATCTACCTTTTCCGAAATGTATCTTAGATGGTTGATAGTAATTAAACATGGATTTTCCTCCTAATTTTTCAACTATTCGAGAACGCCTAAAACATTATTATAAAATCATTATAGGTTTTGTACTCTTGACTATTCAATAGAAGATCCATAACAAAAATTAGCTTAAACTTATGGTATTTTATAAACAATTATCGTCTATCTACGAATGAATAGAAGTAATCTTTTTTCCATATCATTAAGGCAAATATTATACATATTTTCCTTTATTGGTAACCTTCAATATAGTGTATAATCAAGGGTAAAGTTTTAAATAGAGGATAAAATATTAATTTAAGGAATGATCATACCTATGCAATACTTTATTGATACGGCTAACATACAAGAAATACAAGAAGCTTTAGCATTAGGTGTAAGCGGTGTTACAGCAAACCCATCCATGTATCTTAAAGAAGGTGTTAAATTCTATGATTTCTTGAAAGAAGTAAATGCATTGTCGCCAAAAATCCTGACTGCAGAAGTCATTGAGCCAACCTTGAAAGAAATGCTTGATTCCGCAGATAAAATATTAGCTATTAATCCTACTATTGTTATCAAGGTTAATTTTTCACCGTTAGGACTTAAATTGATTAACATCTTGAGCAAAAGAGGCATCAAGATAGCCACTACGCTCATATTTAATACAAATCAAGCAACGATAGCCATAGATGCAGGAACTGATTATATTTTTCCTTTCATCGGTAGAAATGATGAAATTGGCGTGAATGGCATTCAGACCATTACGGACATTTGCAGCATTATAAAAAACAAGAACTACCATACAAAAGTTGTAGCTGCATCTATCAAAAACGTTCATCATTTAGAACAAGCTGCAATAGCTGGTGCAGACTATGCAGCAGTTTCTTATAGTATTTTTGAAAAAGCCATGTCTCATCAATTAACAATCGATGGCGCCGAAACTTTTGAACAACATTGGCTGCAACTTCTAAAATAGAATTTGGGGTGAAAGCATGGTAAGTAAACGCTTGGCTACAATTACAGAACTCTTGCTGCGATCAAACGATTATATAACTGTCGATACCATCTCAAAATCATTAGCAGTTTCGAATAAAACAATAAGAAATGATTTGTTCTTGCTTGAAGATTGGATAAAAGAATTTCAACTAGTTTTGGATAAGAAAACTGGTGTAGGAGTAGCCATACTAGGTGAAGAAAATAAAAAACTAAGAGTTTTGCAGGAGATAAAGGAAAAAACACATGTGGTGGAATCCTATTCTCCACTAGACCGGAAGTGCATTATCCTCGAGAAATTACTCACGGGTGAAAATAAGATAAGAATTCATGAACTTTCTAGCCAACTATATGTGAGTCGGGCAACTATTCATAAAGATTTACTAGAAATACATCAATGGCTGAAGGAGTACAAAATTGAACTAATTCGTAAAACAAACCATGGTTTAGAAATCATCGGGAAAGAAAAGAACTTGCGAAAAGCCATTACATCACTGATTAGGTTGCAGAAGAGTCATTTAGAACTGGTTGGCTATTTTCAATCACATAAAGAAACTGAGGAAGATACTTTCTCAGTTTCTTTAAGGAGTATTTTAGATATTGATTTACCTACGCTTAAAAGATTAGTTTTTACTAAGAACTCATTAGGTGGATTTAGGTTTTCTGACGAATCACTTTTTTCACTTTTAATACTGATAGCCATATGTATTAAAAGGATTTCTGAAAATAAGAATATCATTCTTTCCGAAGAATTTTTAGAGGAACTAAAAAACGATCCAGAATTCTTTGAAGTCGAAACTATATTTAATGCAGTTGGTGAAGAATTTAATATCACATTTAACCAACATGAAATTGCTTATTTACTTGTGCATATTAAAGGTTCTAAGACTGATACGAGCAAAGATCAAGAAGAATCACAACAGAACGAATCGTATAAAATTGCAAAACAGGTTATTCTCTGCTGGGAAAAGGCATTGTCGATACCGTTATGTAAAGATAAGGAACTTCTTTCTTCTCTTACCATGCATCTAGCTCCAGCCATTGTCAGACTTAAGCATGGGTTAACACTAAACAATCCCATTCTAGAGGATATACAAAATGTCTATCCATACACATACGACGTAGCCAAACAGTCTACCTATATAATAAAAGAATCCTTGAATTGTAACGTTGATGAATCAGAAATTGGTTATTTGACTCTTCATTTAGTAACAGCCATTGACAGAGCCAAGAAACCTTTAAAAACAATTATCGTTTGTCATAGCAGTATTGGTACTTCTCAACTCTTAGTCAATAAACTGAAAATGGAATTCAATCAACTAGAAATTGTAGCATTAAAAACATCTACTTCTATATTCGATTATGATCTTCGAGGTATTGATTTGATCATCACAACTATTCCATTGACAATTACTAATTCGACTAGGATCCTTACCATCAGTCCTCTTTTAAAAGAACTTGATATACGACTGTTAAATTCAATTATCAAAAAAATCTATTCAGATAAAAATAGTTTGTCTAATTAAAGGGAAATCTAGTAGAAAATCGTAGAAGCACATGGTCAATAATGGAAATCCACTGCTTCTACGATACAATTTATATCACTTCTTCTTTTTATTAATCCAACCCTAACTGATCTTTTACTTTGCTTGCCAAGATAATGACATGTGCACCATATATTACTTGTATAGATTTAGTTTTTCTAACAACACCAATTGCTCCAAGTTCGTTTAACCAAACATTATCACTAACGGTTTTTTCGCTATCCTTTAATTCTACTCGAAGTCGGGTCGCACAGTTTGTAACGTTTTCAATATTTTCAGCACCGCCTAACCCCGCTATTATACCAGTGATTTGAGCCTCTTGATCCGTTTGTGCAACTGCAGCTGCAACTTCACTTTTTGCAACCTCACCTTTTTTCTCCTTGTAATCTTTTTTAGAGAAGAACTTTACCTCTTCATCATCCCCACGTCCTGGTGTCATAATGTTGAATTTTTTAATCAAGAACCTAAAGACAAAGAAAAATAGTGCAAAGTATAAAGGGATAAGGAATAGTAAAGGTAATGCACTCACTTTATCTGGTTGTAAAAAGTTTGGAAACATGTTTCTAAATGATTCTCCCATAATCGATACATGGAATGCTTCCGTTAATACATATGCAAGACCATTCATTGGAACATATACAAAGAAATATAATAACGGTGCTACGAATAAAAATGTATACTCGATTGGCTCTGTAACACCAACCAACATTGCTGTAAGTATGGCTGGAATTAAGATTGACAATACTCTTTTCCTATTCTCAGGCTTAGCGCAAACATAAATGGCCAATCCAATGCCAGGTAACGCTCCAAAGTGATTAAGAATACGACCTGTTGAGAAATTACGTGTGATATATTCAGTTGTATTCGGATCTCCCATTTGTGCTAATTTTATATTATTTACACCTTCAAATATCTTACCACCTATTTCCTTAACGCCCCCTATGCTTGTATATTCGATCGGGAATGCAATTAAGTGATGGATTCCAATTGGTAATAAAGCCTTGTCCAGTGCTCCGAAAGTAAATGTTCCAATTAGACCACTGCTTCCAATGAAACCGCCAACTGCGGCAAGACCATTTCCAATGTATGGCCATATAAAATACATAAGTAACCCTAGTGGAATTGAAAAGACAAACATCATCATCATCGAAAAACGTGGACCTGAAAAGAATGAGAGTGCATTTGGCAACTCTTGGTTGCAAAATTTATTATGAACGGTACTTGCTACAGCACCTGAAATGATTGAACCAAAAATACTAAAGTTATATGTAAAAATCCCTAAAAATGTTGTATATAGTGAACTTTTATTTAATGCATCCTGATCAGAGAATCCTGCTTTCATGAAAGCTTCTGCTGTTGTAGATTCTGCAGTCAATCCATTGATATTCAGTATAGTGCTGATAACAGTATTCAAAGCAATATACATGACTAAACCGCCAAAAGCTCCCCAACCTTTTTCTTTCTTGGATAGACCAAAAGCTATCCCTACCGCAAAGAATATTGGGAGGAATCTCATAACCATAAATCCTAAGTCATTTATGACCCTAAAGAATGAATGTAGAAATCCACCTTCCTTAATAATTCCAGCTAAACCGAGGGCCGCAACATTTTCCATATTAACAAATGCTGAACCTATTCCAATAAATACCCCCGCAACAACTAATAAAATAATAGGTATCATCATAGCGCCTGAAATAACCTGTATCTTATTCTTCAACATTATTCCCCCATTCTATTTACAGGCCAATAAATATATAGCCTCACAATAAATTTCAATTGCTTTAAATAAGGTTTGCAGTTTAATATTTTCATTTGCTTTATGTGTATTTGGCGTGTCACCAATGAACGTGGGTCCAAAGACTACACCTTCTTTTAATGTTCTCGCATATGAGGCACCGCCTTTAGAAAATAGTTCTGCATCTTCACCAGTTACATTTTTATAAGCCATTTGTAAGTTTTTGATCAGTACGCTTTCTGGGCTTACATAATGAACATCTAGTTCCTTCGTAATGGTTAGTTGTATTTGATTGTCCTCGGCTATTTTTTCAAAAGTATGTTTAATGTGATTTTTATTTGATGACTTTGGATATCTAAAATCGAAATGAATAACAATTTCTTCGTTTCTAAAGTTCACATTTTTTAAACAAAGGGTGGTAAAACCCATTACTTCATCTTCATCATAAAGGTTTACCTTTTCCCCTTTTACATCATCCAAAAAATATTGATTTAAAAGCCGTCTTAAATATTGACCTTTTGCATTTAATTCTATTAAATGGTTTAAGTCTTTACCTAGTTTAAAAAGTGCATTTATCCCTCTATGAGGGTTTCTAGAAAGCGCTCTCAAACCAGTGTAAATAACAATGACTTTCTCTTCATCAATAACAATTGATTCTGCCTCTTTTAGTAACTCTTTTAATTTATCAATATTAGAGGATTTAAAGGTAACTTTTGCATAATCACATACAAAGCCATCTTCATCTTTAGTCTCAATTTCAATAAGATTATGCATACTATCAACATCTGTAATCGCACTGTACGTATAAGTATAATTTATGATTCCTTTTTCTCCATTAACAATTGGAAAGTCTCCATCCGGTGAAAAACTGTAAATTGGCTGAGGATTATTGGAAAAATAGTGTTCCATACATTCCCAAGTTGTTTCTTCAGCACCACCTATAATCAACCTTACCCTTCTCTTAAATTCGACATTAGCCTCTTTTAAAATTTTCAAGGCATATAGTGCAGCAATCAAAGGAGCTTTATCATCATTAACGCCCCTACCATATAAATGCCCATCTATTTCAACGAGCTTAAAGGGATCTGTATTCCATTGATCGTCTTCGAATATCGGTACTATATCTAGATGTCCTAATATTCCGATAATTTCATCACCTTTACCGTATTCAGCATGTAGTGCAAAGCCTTCGAAATCTTCACATAGTAGCCCTTCTCTTGTTGCAATCTTTATGAACATATCAAATGCATCTCGTATATCTTTACCAAATGGTGCATTTTCATATTTATTCTCTACATGTCTTATGGAAGGTATTTCCACAAGAGAGGCAATGTCTCTTATGAGATTATCTTTCTCGTTTTTTATTTGCTCTTGTATATATGATCTGTCTAATATAGTCATTACCTCCATTGTAAATGAGATTTATAGAGAAGTTGATATTCTAATTCAGTTCACAAATAAATTATATGCGCCATGGTATGTAGTGACAAGGGTTCCAATATTGATAATAATTACCTTAATATTATGGCAATTAGTTGTGATTTTCATTTGAAGAAATGTTAAAAGCTTTCTCTGTGTGTGAGAGTAAACAGTCACAGAAAGAAAAGCTGTCTAAACAAATAAGAAGACTATTAAAATCTAAGTTTTAATAGTCTTCTTATTTTAAATCTAGAATATCTTGGTCTGATTTGGGTTATTTTAGTGCTGAACATTTGGAAACGTCCTTAGTTGTTTTTGAACATCCTCCATAAGGTATTTAAACTTTATATGAGATAGCGATTCCTTCGCCAGATTTGACAGATTGATTTAAATGAGGAGTAATCGATTTAGTTTTGTCGATATTCGTTATTAATAATGGCGTGTGTAAACAATAGTTTTTCTCCAAAAGAAACTCTCGATCAATTTTTATGATAGGCGTGCCTGCTTTAACATTTTGACCTGGTTCTATAAGTCGAGTAAATCCTTCCCCGCCTAATTCTACCGTGTCAACACCAATATGGACTAATACTTCCATTCCGCTGTCCATTCTCATTCCATATGCATGATTTGTTTCGAGAATAAGGGTAATTTCTCCATCAGCAGGAGCCACAAATATATCTCCCGATGTATTTATAGCCACCCCATCCCCTGCCATCTTTTGAGCAAATACTGGATCTGGCATAAGTGACAAATCAAATGTTTCTCCATCAACAGGTGATACCAATTGAAATTCCTTGTTAAAAAATTTTAACATTTTTTATCTTCCCTTCAGTTAAACTAACTAAATTATATTCACAACATTTTATTAATACAATAAAGCGATAGTGTATAATCATTTCCACAAAGAAACAGAAAAAAACAAACAATTGCTTTTTGAACAATTATAAAATTAAGTGAGAAAAACCTATACCACTATAATAAGGAACCCCCTACATTTTGGAAGAGACCATCGTGTAGGTCGACTGGTGCCACCTTCCTCGAAAAGTCCTTGCAATTAAAGGAAATATACTATTCATTACTTACAAGAGGCAACTGTGGTAAAACCTAGATGTATAATTCTTACCACTATTTAAAGGTAATTTTAAGAGTAGCTCACTCTATTGACGGTAAATAATAAAGAAATGTAAGATGAAATCATAGAGAAGCAAAATTCATCTCACAAAGGATTTTTACCTAGTTGACTACAATCAAACAATATTCTAAAGGAAGTTTGCTAGGTGAATTATTCAGTTCAACAAATGAAATAGATGTAACCAATATGGTGAAGCGAAAGAGGGATTGACTTATGAAACATATTAAAATAGCAGCAGGGTTAGCACATGTAAATTATGGTCACATTGCAGCAGTTGTAGAGGAAGCTTCCAATGCAGGGGTAGACTATATTCATAGTGATGCTGCAGACATGCACGACTTGAAGAACATGCAATTAATGGGTGGTCACCAAATTATCGAAGCTATCAGACCGATAACCGATAAACACATCGAATGCCATATATATACTAAAGATATGGACCGCTTGTTTATTGAAAAAATTGCAGCAGCAGGTTGTAATATGCTAATCATTCCTGCAGAAAACTTCTTGGGGGCTCCATTGGCATACATTATCAATTACTGTAGAGAGTTTGGTATGAAGGTTGGTTTAACAGTTGGATGTTACACGCCTTTATGCTTTGTGGATGAAGCAATTTATGATATTGATCGCTTGCAAATTGTCGTTCATGGTGTCGATGAAACCGATGGAAAAGACAATTGGGGTTGGAGAAAGAGCTCCCTAGATATGATTAGAAGGGCAAGAAAGATGATTGACGAAAAGAATCCAAAGTGTGAATTAGCTATCGACGGAGGATTACGCTTCGATAATATGGACCCTCTAATTGAGTGTAACCCTGATATTGTCATTCTTTCTTCAGCTATTTTTAAAGATAAAGAAGGAATTACAGCAGGAGTTAAGAAATGTAGAGCAGCTATTGATGCAGCATCAGAAAAATTCGGGTTAGAATAAATAAAAAAATCTCTCATTATGAAAATGAGAGGTTTTTTTTAAAAGCTAAGGAGTACATGATGAAAAAGGAAGTATTGATTAAAGATTATTTACTTATTACAATATCTGCTTTATTAATAGCATTAGCTGTTAATCTGTTTTTTAAGGAGCATACAATGGCACCCGGCGGTATAACTGGCATGTCTATTATCTTCAGCTCTTTTACAGGAATTCCCGTTGAATACATGTCCCCGCTGATTTCCATTCCATTATTGATATTGGGAGTCATTTTTCTCGGTAAGAGTTTCGGAGTGAAAACGTTATATATAACATTAATCGGACCTGTTTTTCTAAAATTAATACCGGATACCCACGTAACGGATAATTTATTAGTAGCAGGGATTGTTGGTGGATTATTGGTTGGAACAGCTATTGGTATTGCCATCGTTAGACAATGCGCGACTGGAGGAACAGATCTTGCCGCCTTGCTCATCAATAAAGTGTTTAAATCTTTAAAAATACCAAAGATTCTATTAGTTCTAGACGGTCTCGTTGTTATTAGTTCAGGCGTGATTAGTAAAAACTATAGCATATCAATCTATTCTTTTCTATCACTATTAGTAATAATCTATTCCATTAAATTTATTGTTGGAAAATTCTCATCTAGTGCTCTTGTATAGGTGCGGAAATTTAGGATTGACACGATGTTTATTAAAATACCAATTTGTAACTTATGAAGGAGTTTGATAGTAATGGTTGAAAAACAATTCAAGGTAATAGCTGTGGGAGGTCTACACGCTCGCCCAGTAACTTTGTTAGTACATGCTGCAAGTAAGTTTGATTCTGGTATTAATATCGAATACAAAGAGAAAAAAGCTAACTTAAAATCAATTATTGGTGTTATGTCACTAGGAATTGGACAAGGTGCTGAAATTAAAATCAGTGCAGAGGGTAAAGATGAGCAAGAGGCATTAACCTCTTTGCAAGATACTTTAAATAAGGAAGGGTTAGCAGAATAATGAGTTTTTTTTAAGGTATTGCTGCTTCTAGTGGCATTGCCATTGCTAAAGCTTACCGTTTAGTTGAGCCAAATCTCTCATTTAAAAAGAAAACAGTTAGGACTCATTGAATATCTCTATTAGAGTAGGATGACTTACTTCTAGAAAATCGAAACAGAAACAGCCTAAATTTTTGATTTAGGCTGTTTCTGTTGTGTATTAATGATAGTATTTCTCTTTTTAAGGTAACGGTTATTGAGAGAAGACATAAATCATATGGAAGCTTTAACATGTTTCCTACCATAATCGAAACAAAATCTCCCTTATGGTTTCCGCGAAACAGTAAGGGAGATTATATGGGCATGGTTCGTTACCCCGTCTTTAAGAATTTAGCAGGTATACTTGGAATCTATACCTTTTAAAAAAAGTTGGCGTCAATAAATTGTGAATTCTTTATTTCTCCTCCAACGATAACTAAAGAGTGAGTTAGCATTGCACCAGTTGCATTTTTTTGCACACCCCTCAATAACATTCCATCTGTGATCCCAGTTGCGACAAAGAAACAATCATCTGTTTTCACAATTTCATCGATTTTCAAAGCCTTTTCAGGATGTGTGATACCCATCGAGATACAACGTTTCATTTCCTCTTCATTTTGAGGAAGAAGTCTAGCTTGAAAGTCCCCACCTAAACACTTTAATGCAGTCGCTGCAATGACACCTTCTGGAGCGCCGCCTGTCCCTACTAGCATATCAACGTTTAAGTCATCAATCGCAGTTGCTATTGCACCAGTGATATCAACATCAGAAAAAAGTCTCACTTTAGCTCCAGATTTAATAACCTCATTAATTAATTCCTCATGACGAGGTCGATCCTGAATCATAATAGTTAATTCCTTAATATCTTTTTCAAGTGCATTAGCCACAGATTTAATATTTTCCGTTAGTGGTAAGTCAATATTGATACAGCCTTTAGCTTTTGGTCCAACGGCGATTTTTTTCATGTACATATCTGGAGCATGTAATAAACTTCCGCTTGTAGCGACAGCCAGAACAGATAGCGAGTTTTCCTGACCTTTTGCCATTAAGGTCGTTCCCTCAACAGGGTCAACTGCAATATCAACTAATGGGCCCTTTCCAGTGCCAAGTTTCTCATTAATGTATAGCATTGGAGCTTCATCCATTTCTCCTTCACCAATGACAACTACGCCACACATATCGATAAGGTTCATCCGTTTGCGCATCGCTCCCGTACCGGCCTCATCTGCTTCCATTTTATTCCCTCTACCTATCCAGGGATATGAGGCAACAGCTGCTTGTTGAGAAACGGCCAGGAAATCCATAACCAGAGTGTCCATGATTCTGTTTTTCATTTGCATGTAATTTCCCCCTCAAATAATGCAAAGACTGTAAAACCATTAATAATAGTTATACAGTCTTTAAATGAACTAATTAGCTTTCACGATAGAGTCAGAGATGATGGCTTTTGCCTGATTGACTACATTTTCAACTGTAAATCCATAGTGCTCCATTAACTGATCCCCAGGTGCAGAGGCGCCAAAGCTATCAATGCCAATGATTGCACCTTCACGGCCAACATATTTTTGCCAACCAAAGGTTGATCCCATTTCACAAGCCAATCTTCGTTGATTATTTGTTGGTAATACCGATTCTTTATACTCTTCATTTTGTTTTTCGAATAACTCCCAGCTTGGTATGCTGACAACAGAGGAATCGATACCTTGTTCAGCAAGTACTTTATGAGCGTTTAAGAGCAGTGATACTTCTGAACCTGTACCCATTAAAATGATAGCTGCTTGTTTTTCTTTAGATTCTATAAGGACATAGGCACCTTTTTCAATTCCCTCTTTAGCTTTATGGTAGCTACCTGGTAGAATCGGCAAGTTTTGACGACTAAGGACAAGCATGACTGGATTTTCCTTTTGCGCAAATGCATAGCGATAGGCTTCCACCGTTTCGTTCGCATCTGCCGGCCGAATTACGGTAAGTCCAGGCATTGCGCGGAAGGAGGCGAGCTGTTCAATTGGCTCATGTGTTGGTCCGTCTTCACCAACAGCAATCGAATCGTGTGTCATAACATAG
Organism: Neobacillus sp.; assembly: GCF_031988165.1. Lineage (NCBI taxonomy): Bacteria > Bacillati > Bacillota > Bacilli > Caryophanales > Bacillaceae > Neobacillus > Neobacillus sp. The sequence continues at coordinate 45,476 of NZ_DALZYO010000026.1, read as the reverse complement.
GTAACTGGAATCCCCATTAATGCCGACGAACGTACTGCTGACCGTAAATAATCGGAGAATACAAAGAATGTCCCACCAAAAGGTTGAATCCCGTCATGTAGTGCCATGCCATTCAAAATGCCTCCCATGGCAAATTCTCGAACACCGAACCAAATATTTTTGCCTTCATAATTTGAAGGTTCAAAATCACCAAAGTTATTTAGCATCGTTTTATTCGAAGAAGATAAATCTGCTGATCCCCCCATAATGGTAGGTAATTTCTCAGAGATTTGATTGAGTGCTACTCCTGAAGCATCTCTAGTAGCAATGTCTTTACTGTCTTCTAAGTAAAGCTTTAATGCTTCATCCCAGTTTTCCGGTAGGCGACCATCTATCATGGCTTGAACTTCTGTTGCCAGTTCTGGATATTTCTGAAAATAGCTATTCAACTTTTGAAGCCATTCTTCTTCTAATTGAGTGCCCTTTTTTTGATAATATTCTTTTAATGCTTCGACTTCTTCCGGCAACGTAAAAGCAGGTAACTCCCAGTTATAATGTTTCTTTGTTAATTCAGCTTCTTCAGTTCCAAGTGGGGAACCATGTGCAGCTGATTTCCCACCTTTATTTGGGCTGCCATAACCAATAACAGTTTTTACTTCAATGATGGTTGGTTTATTTTTCTCAGTCTTAGCTAACTTAATAGCATGATTGATTGCCTGTAAGTCATTACCGTCTTCCACTACGAGTGTTTGCCAGCCGCATGAGCGAAATCTAGAATCAATATCATCTGTAAACGATTTATCTAAGTCTCCATCTAGTGAAATATTATTGGAGTCATATAATAAAATAAGTTTTCCGAGTTGTAAGTGGCCGGCAAGAGAAGCCGCCTCGTAGGAAATTCCCTCCATTAAACAACCATCACCACATAATAGGTAGGTATAGTGATCGACGATGGAATGATTAGGGCGATTATACATGGCTGCTAGATGGGCTTCCGTCATCGCCATCCCGACTCCCATGGCAATGCCTTGCCCAAGAGGTCCCGTTGTTCCGTCAACACCGACTGTATGTTTATATTCAGGATGACCAGGAGTTAAGCTTCCCATTTGTCTAAATTGCTGTAATTCAGACATTGGCAAATCATAGCCAAACACATGGAGTAAGCTGTAAAGAAGGGCAGATCCATGGCCAGCAGAAAGGATAAATCGATCACGGTCAAACCAGTTAGGATGATTTGGGTTGAATTTAAAATGATTTCTCCATAAGGCCGTTACAGCTGGTGCTGCTCCCATTGGTAAACCAGGGTGACCTGACTTAGATTTTTCAATCATATCAATAGAAAGTACGCGGAGAGATTGGACAATTTGATTATCTAACAGTTGCATATTATTCACCTGTCTCCATGAGTGATTTATTATAGGAATCCCAATCTTTCAAGAAACCTTCAATTCCCTTATCTGTTAATGGATGTCCCCATAGTTTAGGGAAAAGTGATCCTGGAATCGTGGCAATATGGGAACCAGCCTCTGCTGCTGCTTCCATATGACCAATATGACGAATACTTGCGGAAATAATCTCTGATTTTAATCCATAATTTTCAAGAACAACTTTTAATCGTTTGATAAGACCTAATCCATCTACACCAATATCATCGAGTCTTCCAAGGAATGGGCTGATGAAAGTAGCTCCTGCTTTTGCCGCCATCAGGCCTTGTGCAACAGAAAAAATCAACGTTACATTTGTTTTGATATTTTCTTTTGATAGAACATTGACTGCTTTCAATCCTTCTTCAGTCATTGGAAGTTTCACAACGACATTTGGTGCCCATTGTGCGATTACCCGTGCTTCTTTAATCATTTCCTCAGCCTGAAGACCAATGACCTCTGCACTAACAGGTCCATCTACAATACTACAAATCTCTTTAATTACTTCTTCGAACGGGCGACCCTCTTTAGCAATAATTGATGGGTTAGTTGTCACGCCGTCAACAAGTCCCAATGCACTAATTCTTTTTATTTCTTCCACATTTGCTGTATCTAAGAAAAATTTCATTTTGACCACTCCATTTCTTTTAGTAAGAAAGAAAATATGAATACCATTGAAATAAAAAAACTACTGTTTGATTGTAGTAAACAAGGTGAAAATCCTTTTGTGGGACTGAATTTAGCCTCTCTATAATTTCATCTTACATTTCTTTATTATTGACTTCAATAGAGTGAGCTACTCTTAAAATTACCTTTAAATAGTGGCAAGAATTATACATCTAGGTTTTACCACAGTTACTTCTTGTAAGTTATCAATACTTCTTTTTCACATTAAATAATAGAGTAAAGTAATCCCTCTTGTATCACCTTGCTTGGCACGGATCTTTTTGATTTGGTTCATCATAAACTGAATGGGCCGCCCATTCGCGCGGTTAGGGAAACAGGGAGATTCGTTCAGAAATTTGGTCATACAGCGTTAACAGGCATGCTTCTGTCATCATTTTAAAAAAGAAAATAAACAGGAAGAACCCAATTTAGATTCTTCCTGTTAGTCTATTAATCCAATGAAATTCCAACCACTTTATCGTAAAATGAGGTGACTTTATAGCCTTCAATTTCTATCCCCGCTGGTACATTATTCCCCCCTGAAAACTCGATATGGTGCTCAGTAGAGAACATTCGTAGATGATCAAGCTCATTTTGACGAAGCAAATAGTCACTTAGTTTATATTTGTCCCCCTTTTTATCGATGTAATATCCATTGAAACTAGCCCTCTCTCCGCCATGACCATCTTTATCATAAAAATGATAATCGAGCATTTCGTAGGCCCGCTTCGGGTTCAGCTCTTCCGTCATGACGATCTTCGTCGGAGTACCGATTTCCATTTGTTCAATCGTGAGTTTATTCCCTAAATACTCAACAGATATATAAAAGTTATGTATAGAATCTTGTATATAATCTGCAGTAAGTATTCTTCGAAAAAATCGGAAAGAAAAAATTCAGGACAAACTTTTGAAAACAGAATGAACCATTAAAAAAGCCTGCTTTAGTATATGAAAAGCAGGCTTACTTTTGCTTTGTAGCTCAAAATTGATAACTATTAAATACGCTCGAGTATACAACTTTTTTTCTGGTATACGACTCTATAACCCTTGACCTCTAAATATGTTGTAATTTATCTGGGTTCCGTACAAAGTAAAGGTTACCGATTGCATTGTTCACAACATGTATAAATAATACGGTCTCGATCACGCCATCCGTCCGAACGACCAACCCTGTTTGGCCGTTTAGAGGTGTCAGCTCGATTTGAACGTTTTCTCCGAGATTGGATGCCTTCTTGAACAACCCAAGTAGGAAACTGGCCACACGTTCGGGCGTTTCGATTGGATGAGTTGCAGCGGACCTTTTACCACCGCCGTCCGAAATCAGGACAACGTCTTCAGCAAGCAAAGCCAATACCGAATGAATGTTATTTTGTTCGAGGGCCGCCATAAACCGCTGTACCCATTCCTCTCCCGCCAATTCGCTACTCATTGACTCCTCTTCGGAAATCCCCATTTTTCCTCTGGCACGGCTCATCAGCTTACGGCAATTCGCCTCACTTTTGTCGACAAATTCGGAAATGGTAGGGTAGTCAAAACAAAGCGCTTCGCGAAGGACAAATATCGTTCGCTCTACTGGAGATAACCGCTCAAGCAGGACGAGCATAGCATACGATAACAAATCACTGCGGACGACCGATTCAAACGAATCGTCATCCGGAGTCGGTACCGGCTCCGGAAGCCACGGACCAAAATACTGTTCTCGCCTCCAACTGGCCGATTTAAGCAGATCGTAGCAGTGGTTGGTCATCATTTTGCACAAATATGCTTTCGGCTCTTTGAGATGATCAAGATTCAACTGGTAAAACTTCACAAATACATCTTGAACCGCATCTTCTGCATCGGCAGCCGAACCGGTCAACTGATAGGCAAGCGTAAACAACAGTTTTTTATATTTCTCGTAAAGTTCTGTCATTTCCATCATTTAATTCTCTCCTGTACTATCGTTCTTACCTTCTATTTTACTAGACTTGCAGAATCCCAAGTGAATTTTCGGATTTTCCAACCCAGTTTTCCTGTGAACAGGAAATCTAGTCCCCATTGATGAATCCATACCATTCCTCGTTCTGGCCCCAAGCTGATGCAGAAGAGATCCATATACGCCTGATGTGTTGGGGCAGGGCGATTGTTTATATCCGCTGCGATAACTTTTGCCAGCCGGACTGCTTGAGGAATAGCTTCCTTACATGTCATTCTGTCCCTTCGCCCACTTACCGGATCGGCAATATGTGCACAATCCCCGATACTGTAGACGCCCGGTGCCCCTTTGACACGATAACTGGCATCCACAATGACCTGGCCATCGGGCGTGAGTGGCAATCCCAAGCTACGGAGTGCCCGGCTCGGCATTAGACCAAGTGTCCAAACACATAAGCCGACAGGTATCGGCTTGCTACCGGTCATTCTCAGCAGACCGTCCTTCTCCTGTACTGCTTTGCTCCGATGAAGAACGGTTACTCCATTCTCTTTAAGGGCTCGTTCTAGTTTTCTTCCCACCTTAGCAGGCCCTTCTGGAAAAAGTCGATCCCGTGCATTAATGAGGAATATTCTGATCTCCGCAGGATCAATTCCTAAAGCCTCGGCTTCCTTCCGCAAAATATAAGCTAGTTCTGCGGAAGTTTCAATGCCACTAATACCCGCGCCTGCAACCGCGACGGTCAGCAATCTTTGGCGTTCAGACGTGTTTGTCTCCTCGGTGGCCTTCAGCAAATTAGCCTTCCAATGCTGGTGAATGGTAGCAGCAGCATTCAAGTCTGTTAAAGCAATTCCGCCTTGATCAGGGGCTGGCTTTCGGATATCACTACCGACTGCAACGACCAGAATATCGTAGTTTATATCATGAAAATTCCCTTTTGGATCTTCAAATTGTAGTCGTTTTTCCTCGCTTTTAATCCCCGTAACCATACCTTGAAGGAAAGAGATATCTTCAGTAAATATTTCTGACCAAGGAATAGTAATACTTGCACCTTCCGCAGCTGGTTTAAATAGCAGCACCTTTCTGAGATGATGAGGCTGTTTATCAATCAGAATAATCCGCAATGGGATCCCATTCATGTTTTTTTTAATGGCTTTTATAGCATTAATTCCGGCGTATCCGCCACCAATTATGATGCATATTCGTTCTTTCATACAAATCCACTCCTCCTAGCTGATTTGCACATATAACGAATTAAAAACTCATTTTGTGACAGGAACGAGAAACTTCAACTAAACTTTGCTTTCAATTGTGACATAGATGTGAACACTCAATTCAACCTTGCTTCCAACCCATTCCTTTCATTATTTTCTTAAAGGGAGTCCTGCCAACATCTTGACGTAATGCCCACACTAAGACAATATCTGGAACTAAAAAACCGATTTTTCCTACATTAAGAAAAATCGGTTTCACATTTTACTGAATAGCATTCAATTTTAATTGTTTGAAAGCTATATCATTATTTAACTATATCAATCTTTTCTAAATTTCTAATCACTAAATTTGAGAGACTTAAGCCAAGTACAGAGAATAGATTATCTACTAAGCTCTTATTATTCGATTAGATCCACCTTCTCGATATTTTTAATTGCCAAATAGGCAATTAACACACCAATGATGGCTAGGGTTATAGGGATGATAATAATATTATTTAATGACATTCCACCATTGTTAGAGCAAATGATGAAAACAATTATTATCGAGGAGATGATGGTTGTTGGAACTGAATATTTGCGCATACCAAAAAATAGAGGTATCAAGCTCATTCCGGTTGCAGCTAGAGCATTCATTAGAACCTTCAATACATGTTTTTTTACAACAATAAGTGAAAGCGTATCTGGGATGTATTGCATCTTTTCATTAAAAAAATAAAACAAAGTAGTGATAATCGTATTTGCAAAGATAATCGCCGTAAATGTAAAGATGACTATAAGTATTAGCTTTGCGATAATGATTTTCTTTCTATTGATCGGGTACATAAATAATATCGTTATCGTCTTATTTTTATATTCGTCAATAATAAGTTTAGCAATTAAAGTAGAAGCGAAGATAATAAAAACAGCTCTTACTAAAGTATCAATCGCACTAAAGGCAACTTCGTAATTTTCGAAAGCAAGTTCATGATCCAGTTTTGAGCCATATAGACCTAAAAGAATAACACCAAAAATAATACCAGTTGCAACCAGCGCCCCTTTAATAGAACTGCCGATTTTATATTTTTTCATTTCTAATCTAATAAGATTAAGCATGGATCCTACCCCCATTAATTAACTTTTAAAAAGTAGTCTTCTAAAGAATTCATTTTCTTACTTATCGATTCCACAGCAAATCATTTAGGACAAAGGCTTTGGAAATATCCATTTGAGTTATGCTGGAATCATATATTCGTATATTCAATAATGGATTCCATCCTTTTTAACACTTCATATTTTACTCCAAAAATTTTAATCTCTCCGCTTGTCGGTTTAATTAAATTGGCCATCATCTTCATTATAGTCGTTTTCCCCGCACCATTTGGACCAAGAACCTCTTAGATTTCTCTTTTTTTTACATTCATATTCACCTGAGAAATCACTTCTTTACCATGAAACACTTTTGTAAGAATGTTTGTTGTTAATAGATAAGACATGCTATATTCTCTCCTCAACAATTGATTACTCTTATTGTAAGATATGGAAATCTCTTTTTTCTTACTCATTTCTTACAAAAATCTTAAGTTCTTAAGAAATGCGCAAGCGACCGTTTAGCGGCGTATGAACTGGAGTGCTTCGACTGAGACAAAGGAAACTTACCGATTTACCCGTCATTTTGAATGATTTACCCGTCTAAAATTAGATTTTACCCGTCAATTTTTCTAGTCTACCCGTCACTTTCTCCATTTTACCCACTAACACCTTCAGTCCCCCTCCAAAAACAGCAAAAAGCCAGGCGTCATGCGCCTGGCTCAGGTAACTTTTCCTAGTGTGCTGATACAAATTCTAAATTTCAACCAGCATTGTAGGATAAATCCTTTAGTTTTCTTCTATTTCTTTACGGTTTTTCTTGAATAACCTAGACAATATTTCATAAACGATTGGTACAACAATTAGCGTTAATAACGTTGAACTTGTTAAACCACCGATTACGGTAATACCAAGACCTTTCGAGATTAAACCACCACCGCCTGAACCAAGGGCTAATGGGATTAACGCACCGATCGTAGCGATTGCTGTCATCAGGATTGGACGAAGACGCGTTGCCCCAGCTTCTAGTATCGCTTCACGCATACCCATTCCATCCCGTTCCATATGAATAATCCGGTCGACAAGGACGATCGCGTTCGTGACAACAATACCGATTAACATTAATAGACCCATCATGACAGAGACAGAGATGGTTTCACCGCCGATTAATAAACCAACAAATGAACCAATGACCGCAAATGGTAACGAGAAGAGGATCGCAAATGGTGCGACACCTTCACGGAATGTGACAACAAGGATGAAGTACACGATAGCAATTGCCGCAGCCATTGCTAAACCAAGTTTTGTAAATGTGTCATTCATGTCTGCCGTTACACCAGCAACATCAACTGTAACACCTTTAGGTAAATCTAATTTTTTTATATCTTTATCTACTTTAGATGTTACTTTTGAAATATCCGCACCTTTAATTTTCCCTGAAACGGTTGCGTAGTATTCACCTTTACTACGCGCAAGCGTATTTAAGGTTGTTCCTTTCTTCACAGTGACAAGTTCAGAAAGCGGCATTGTCGTACCAAGTGCTGTCGGTACTGGTGTTGCCAACATATCATCGATTGATTTTGGTTGGGCAGCTTGTTCTTGCTGAACGATGACATCCAATGTTTCACCATTTTTTTCAACCGTTGTTAACACATTTTGTGTTTTTGCTGGGCTTAACATCATGACGAGTTGCCCCGTTGTTAAACCATACTTCAGTAATTCATTTTGTTCTACTTTGAATGTATACTCAACGTAGGCATCCTCTGCACTTGAAGTAACATCTTTTAAGCCGTTATTTTTCTTCAAAACGCCTTCTACCATTTTTACAGATTTATTTAGTTTATCTAAATTTTCACTGTAGAATGAATAGCTGACTTCATTTGTAGACCCCGACATCGAACCGAAGTTCTGACTCTTCCATTTGCCTGTTTGACCAATGTTAGTCACATACTTTTCAATTTTATCACGGACTTCTGGGAAGTTATCCATTTTCGGGTCAAAAATAAGGTACATTAATGCACCGCCTGATCCGCCACCACCCATCATCGCTGCCGAGGTATCACCAGCTTTGGTTACGGATACTTGAACGATATTAATATCATCACGTTTGAGCATCTTCTCTTCGACTACTTTAATGTTTGCCTGTGTATCTTCCGGCAGCTCGCCTGCTTTTGGTGTGTACGATAAGTACATCACTTTATCTTCTTCACTACCCATGAAGCTAAAGCCGATTAAAGGCGTTAATGCCAAACTGCCTGCTAATAAAACAACAGCAAGGATTGAAGCAATTACTTTATGGTTAAGAACCTTTTCCAGGAACCATTTATACCATTTTGCTAATTCCCCAGCCTCTTTATGACTTTTCTTAGTCTTTTCACCATATAACTTTTTCTTAAATAAGAAGTGCGAAAGGGCCGGAACGATGGTAATCGCCACAAGTAACGAAGCCCCAAGCGCAAACGCCATCGTTAAGGCGAACGGCATGAACAGTTCACCGACCATTCCACCAACGAAGATCAGTGGTGCGAATACCGCAACCGTTACTAAGGTTGAGGACATGATTGGTTTGAACATTTCAATTGTCGCTTCACGTACAAGGGCGCGACCTGTTAATTTCTCTTCTTTTAAATGGAGTCGCCGATAAATATTTTCAACTACGACGATCGAGTCATCGATGACACGACCAATGGCAACCGTGATCGCACCAAGCGTCATAATATTCAGCGTAATATTCATCCAGTTTAGCAGCAGTAACGCCATGAAAATCGAAACGGGAATCGATACAATCGAAATAATCGTTGATTTGAAATCACGTAAGAATAGAAGGATAATTAATACGGCAATTAAACCACCAAATAACGCTTTTTCAATCATCGTTGATACGGAATCTTCAATTGGTTTCCCTTGATCAAGGGTTACATCAATGACAAGACCATCAACTTTTGCCTTTTCTTCTTTAACTAACTTCTTCACTTTGTTTACAACATCAACCGTGTTGGCTTGTTGACCTTTGACAATTTGAATCGCAATAGCGTCTTTACCGTTTGTACGGGAAATCGATTGTACTTTACCTACTACGTCAATTGTCGCAATATCGCTAAGCTTCACAAATGGTGACGGATTTGCGGCTGAAGGTGTGACAGGAATAAGCATATTCTTTAATTCATCAGCGGTCATGAACTTGCCGTCTATGGCTACAGCTTGTTCACCTTCTTTAAACTGGTAGAGTCCTAATGAAACAGCTAGGTTACTTGCTTGAATCATTTGTTTGACTTTATCTTCTGTTAAGCCAAATTGAGCCATTTTTGCTTTATTATACGTCAGGTCTACTTCTTCAATATGCTGACCTGTAATCGTTGCAGACGCAACACCATTGATTTTCTCGATTTTTGGTAATAAACTTTCCTGTACTGTTGACGTTAATCCAACAATATCCTCTTTTGAACTACTTACACTTAAGGCAACAACCGGCATCATGTTCATGCTAATGGCTGTAGTTGTAGGCTTTTGGGCTCCTTCTGGTAATTTCACTGCATCTAACGCAGATTGTAAGGCACGTTTCGCCTCATCCATATCTATACCATATTCGTATTCTACTTGAATACTGGACATGTTAGAATATGAATTTGAATAAACGGATTTCACATGGTCAAGGCCTTCTAACGCTTTTTCAATAGGCTTAGACACATCTTCCATTACTTTTTCAGGAGTGGCTCCAGGATATACGTCCATTACCATTAAGTAAGGAATCGAGATATTCGGAATCGTCTCCATATTCATCCTTGTACCTGAATAAATACCAGATACTGTAATGATGATGGTAAGCAGCCATACTGCTAGTTTATTTTTTAGGACAAAATTGACTAAACCCTTCACTATTACACCTACCCTAAATTGACTTATCAAGCTCATTTCCTTATAATAATGACTAATGAGTCATTTGTCAACGAATTGAGAGAAGCGCAAGCGCCTTGGTCGAGGGTGATATAGGGCGATTTAGCACTGGTAAGTGCTTAGTCGCCCTTAATGCGTACATAAAGCGTTAGCTTTTTGTAGCCAAGCACAAGACGAGCCTGCCGAAAGGTTGTTCTTTAACCTTTTGGACGGATTGGCTTGTGACCTCGAGCCCCTAAGCGCTGAAGCTGGACATCTTTGACCATAGGAGCGATCAAGTAATATGATAAAAAAACAACTAATTATGGAAAAAGCATTAGAACTTTTTGCAAAACAAGGTTTTGAAGCCACCTCAGTTCAGCAAATAACAGAGCATTGTGGTATTTCTAAAGGTGCTTTTTACTTATCTTTCAAGTCAAAGGACGAATTGATTTTAGCATTAATTGATCATTTTATGATGCAATTCATCTCTGAGATTGACTATATAGTCAGAAACACAAATGATGATAAAGAACTATTATATAAATTTTATTACGCAACGTTTGATTCTTTTCATAAGCAATCTGATTTCGCCAAAATTCTCATGAAAGAGCAAGGGCAAACAATTAATAAAGAATTAATTTTAAAAATGCATTACTACGACAGATTATTCGAGACAGTTATCTTATCAATGATTGAACGTTTATATGGCGAAGAGGTCAAACAAACAAAATATGATTTAATTTATTGTATTAAAGGCTTTATGAATACTTACTCTACGTTATTTTTATTCTATAATGCGCCGTTGGACGTGAACAAACTGTCTCAGTCGCTTGTGGAAAAAACAAATTTACTTGCGAGACATACAACTGTTCCCTTTATCTCACAAGAGCTTTTTCAAATGTTTAACCATCCAATGAATGAAGAAGGAACAAAGAAGGAACAGATCCTCGAAATCATGGAACAAAAAATAAAAGAAATGGTAGAACCGATTGAAAAAGAATCGTTAATCCTGCTAAAAGAGCAGTTACTTGAACCAACTTTAAGTCCTGCGATTGTAAAAGGGTTACTAGAAAACATTCGAAATCATCCTCATTGCAAATGGATCTCTTATTTACTTCGTGGTTATTTTGAGTTTTAAAAATTAAGAAAGACAGAACGCTTTTGCTTTTTAGCCTTCTGCCTTTCTTTTTAATATCTTTAGGACAAAACGTGACCATTTTCCCTTTCAATCAAACACTAATTTTAACAGTGGTATCTCACGGCGTTCTTATGTTATGGAAGAGTTGCTTATCTTTCGGGCAGATTTCTTCCTTAGTTCTCTTTTTAAAAGTTACCTGTTTGGGTGAATTATCCCCTTCCCCGTCTAAAAATAGAATTTACCCTTCTATTTTTTTATTTTCCCGTTGGTTTTTAACTAGAAGTTGCAATGCTAGAAGGTTAAGTAAGAAGATTCCCTGCTTACAGGGAACTGTTTACAAAACCTGCTCTTGCCCTTCGAAGTCCCTGCATCGGAAGCTGATTTAACGATGAAATTGGTGCTGGACGTACCTAGCTCCCCAATTAATCAATTGTTAGTAATTTATAAATATTTTTACTTTTAGACAAAATACTATTACTTTAAAATTTATTCCGATGCGCTAAAAACCTCCTCCAAAATAGAAATCGCTTAGTATCAAGGATTAAATAGAGATGGTTTATTATCCATTGATATATCAATATCATTTACCATTTTTTGCAATATTTGTTCTTTTCAAATCCGCGTTCACATAAAAATCCGACTGTGCTACTATCAATATCGGTTATGGAATTACATTCAAAGGCTCCTTCTTTAATAGGAACATATAAGTTCCTATCATCATGCTTTCCAAAATCATAGTTAAAAAAATTAATAATTCGAGGTGTATGATGAAGGCAAAGGAATATGTTGAAAAGGAAAATATAAAACTCTTAATGGAAATATTTCATCTTAAAAGTAATTTACATGAATTATATATTCAAAAAGGGTCTGCGAGCTCCGAATATATTTCACTATCAATTAAGCTAGATTTACTTATAAAAGAATACTTTGAAGAGAAAATAGTAAAACTCGTTAACATGCCAACATCTGAACTTATCGAGATTTGGAAACAAAATGAGTTTAATTATCTTGATACCATTAGAACAGTCCAAAAACTTGATGAAATAATATTTCAATAGCAAAGGCTGAGTAATGGTAGATAAAATTAGAACTACTTAAAAGTCGCTGATAAAAGTAGTAAAGTCGCTGATATATCATAAATGTCGCTGATAAAAGGAACATACTCGCTGATAAACCATTTTAATTCCAAGATAAACTGAATATAGCAAGACCTTTGAGCGAAAAATTGGTGGGATTAGCATTTAAAATCATGAAGTGAATAAAAATTTCCATCCTAATCAAAGGAATTAGGCAATTTTAGTAAGAAAAGCAACTGTATTTGCGAAAATCGCCAAATTTTTACAAAAAAATAAACCCCCTTAAAGGAGGTTTAACCATTTATATACCTATCCTGCCTCACTTGGCAGGTGTCATCTCAAAGATATGGTTTGCTCTTATTATGCTACCTGTATATTGATTTCAGTAATTATCAACGAAATCCATTCGTAACCTATTGTATGAAAATTAAAAAGCAGATTTTGCACCGAGATATCTAGTCTTCCAATACGATGATGTCATATCAGAGATGGTGACACCAGATGATGCAGCACTAATGAACTTGTTGTTTCCTAAGTAGATTCCAACATGTGATGGTCCTACTTTGTATGTTTCAAAAAAGACAAGATCCCCGACACTTGGCGAATTTACAGGTGTGGTTGCATCCCATTGTGACGCAGCTGTTCGTGGTAATGAAACGCCATGTTTATCAAATACATATTTGGTAAAACCACTACAATCAAATCCTGCAGGAGTATTTCCCCCCCAGCGATATGGTGAACCAATATATTTCTTAGCCTCATCAATAATTGTCTGTACTGTTGAAGTAGCAGTTGCCGGTGATTTTGCAACGGCTGCTGAATTGGACGGTGCCGCTGGTTTTTCAACCGCTGTTGAATCAGACGGTGCCGCTGGCTTTTCAACTGCTGTTGAGTCGGACGGTGTTGCTGGTTTTTCAACTGCTGTTGAATCAGACGGTGTTGCTGGTTTTTCAACTGCTGTTGAATCAGACGGTGTTGCTGGTTTTTCAACTGCTGCTGAATCAGACGGTGTTGCTGGTTTTTCAACTGCTGTTGAATCAGACTTCGCAATAGGTTTTTCGGTAGTCATAACTGCATTTGACCCCGCACTTCTCACAATTAGCTTTTGTCCTGCATAGATAGTATCAGTTGTTAATTGGTTCATTGATTTAAGTCGGGAAACCGATTGATTAAATCGAGCCCCTATCACAGAAAGGGAATCACCTTTCTGGACAATATATGACGTATTGTTAGAAGTTGTAGTAGATGTCAAAGCCGGAGTACTTGATATTTTCAATTGCTGACCGATCCGAATGAAATCAGATGTTAATCCATTTAAGTTCTTAAGGTCACTTACACTTGTACCATACGATTTTGCAATTACCCAAAGACTATCACCTGATTTAACTGTGTAGGTAAGTGATAGCTTTTGATTTACATAGATTGTATCACTTGAAAGATGATTCCAATCCTTTAATTGATTAATAGAAACATGGTTTACATTAGAGATTTTCCAAAGGCTATCTCCTGGATGAACTGTATATGTAGGTTCTTGTGCACTTGCAGAGGCTCCAAAAGCAGTAACTATAAGCCCAGCAGTTGCAGCTGCTGTTACTAGATTCTTTTTCAATTGTTGCACTTCCTTAAATGTCATTTATGTAATCTATAAATATAATAAATAAACTTAATACGAAAAACATCCACCAAATCTGGTTATTTATCAGTAATTTATAAATTAAATAACATAAATGGAAGTATATACGCTTAACATTACAAACAATAGAAGTACCACCGAATGCTAACCTATAAGGTGTTTAAACCCGATTTTCTCACCTTATTTAAAAGCTCTATGTAACCAATTTGTAATCTTTTTTTAATCTTTAATGAGATCATCTTCAACTATACTATTTAACTTATAATTAGGTTTTAACCCTACCCACTCATTATTCTACGATTCTCTAAAATATCATAATCTGTAATAAAAAACAGAATATTAAAAAAATACATTATAACCTTGAAAGAAAAGAGTATACATTGGTGTTTGACTTCATTATGTGATAGGTAAATTATTTTGTCTAATTCCTCGAAAAACGTTGACATATTTTATATAAAATTCTAAATTTATCATAGGGTGGTAAAAATACCCTATGATAATTTACATAATACCTATATTGGAAAGGAGTGAATGATATGAGTAATGAACAAACTCACACAATTATAGTGCAAAAGGCAGATGGAAATGGATTAGCCGTTGCCGGATTAGTATTGGGTATTATTGGCGTTGTTTTAAATATTATTCCATTTTTGCCTTATATCTTAGGAGTATTAGCAATCATTTTTGGTGCTGTTGGATTGAAAAAGACAGTAAAAAGAGGCATGTCTATAACTTCTATTATTTTAGGTGCTGTTACAATTTTAATGAAACTTTTATTCTGGATTGGCATAGCTTCATTGAGTTCTCTATAAGTAAGTTTTTTGCAATTATATTATTCTTTTTTAGGCGACTGGAATTCAGTCGCCTTTATTTATATCTGTTCATTTGAATAAAAACCATCTTAAAAGTCTTACTGCCAATTTGAATTTCCAATTTATCTACAAAAGAAAATATTATTTTCAGCATTAAAAAATGGTAGTAACCAATATGCATGGAAGGCTAAATTCGAGTAGCATCTGGTAGAATAATGATTGATACTAATATGGAGGAGTTCACATGACACCAGAACAAATTGTTAGAACATTTTTTGAGGAAGTACGCTCAGGTCATAATCCTGATTACGCAATAAACTTAATGGCAGAACAAGTAATAGCTCACCAAATGATTTCCGAAGAAGACGTTACCGTAATAAGAACCCCACATGATTATGCTGATCATGTCAGAGAGATGATCGAAGCCTACGGTACCTTTTCTGTAGACATTCAAGAAATGCTAGCTCATGGAAATAAGGTATATGTACGTTGGAAGCAAGTAGGCACACATGTAGGAGAAGTTGATGGGTATTCACCCACAGGACTCCCAGTTATTGAAATCGCCAGTGCAGTATATAGAATAGAAGAAGAAAAAATTAAAGAATATTGGATTCAAATTGATCGGTCTGGAATTCAAAAGCAATTAGAGCGCAATAAACTCAGGTAATATATTATTTTTCAAAAAAGCATTATCATCATCAAAGCAGCCGAATCATCGGCTTCTTTTGATGATTTATTTGACCTTACAATTCCTTTGAATTAAGGAAGTCCTTATCAGCGACTTTTCATGGTTTATCAGCGAGTCTGTCACTTTTATCAGCGACTTTTCATAGTTTATCAGCGAGTCTGTCACTTTTATCAGCGACTTTTCATGGTTTATCAGCGAGTCTGTCACTTTTATCAGCGACTCTAAAAAATGAGCGTAAACTCATTCCATGATCGAGAAATTCACTTCACTTTATCAACAATTGAAGCAATAAATTCGGAATTTGTTGGCTTTGGTATTGGCACGCTGCTTGTATATCCCAACAAAGAAGAAATGGCATCCATATTTCCGCGACGCCAACCCACTTCTATTGCATGACGACTGGCACGTTCAACACGGCTTGCAGTTGTGTTATATTTTTTAGCAATATACGGATATATGTTTTTAGTAATTGAATCAAGTAGAGTAGAATCATTACAAACCATACATATCGCTTCTCTTATATACAAATAGCCCTTTATATGTGCTGGAATACCCACTTGGTGTATGATGCTTGTTATGTCTTTTTCTCGGTTTCTTTCTAGTATTGCGTTATATTCCTTCTTTTCCTTTGATTTCGTTGCTGTATCTACGTCATCTCGTTCAATGATCTTTTGTTCTAATTGGATTATTTTCATCTGTTGTTCATGTAAAATCGTTTTTAACTCGTAAATTTCCCTTTGCATATTTTTAACATCACTTAATAATTCAATCAATATATCAGTAGTTTCTTTCATTTTACAATACCTTTCCTTTAACTAAACAAGTTTTACAAATATTATAACATTATCATTTGGTAATTATTATTTAAAAATATTTATCCTTTTCCTAGCCATTTGTGTTCAACGTTATCGGGATGGTGCCTGACACCGAGAGTTTTTTATAATGTACCTTTTTGAAAAAAACACCTCAATGATCGTTTAATTATCCAACCTATTCAATCGTTTATTAAATAGGTAATAAACCCTGTGATTGAGAGCTTTGGTTCATCTCGCAAGAAAAGATTTTGTCGAACAGCCGTTACGATTTCACAGAAAAAAGAACAATATTCCCCAGAAAATGATTCCATTCTAATGAACCTACAAGACTCAACGTATATCCCCATATTCCAACAACAATCATACCTTTGATTAAATCTATCCTTTTATCAGCGAATTTTATGATTTATCAGCGAAAATCAAGGTTTTATCAGCGAATCTCATCCTACCGTTTATTGTTACTTACCACTAATACAATTTTTACATCAACCACCATGATAGATTGAAATTACTAGGATGGCGCCTAGCACCAGATTTTGTTCACAAAATTCATGTAGTGACAGGTACCGAAAGCCATGGTAACCTAAAATATGAGAATACTGTTTCATATATGTAAAAATGGTTATTATATCGATTTTTTGTTTCATTATTTCCATCAAGTGAGAGGTAGTTGTAGGAATGAAAAGACTTTTTCGAACGACAATAGAACAATTAATTCACCCCATAGCTAGTATGGGAGCTATTCATCCTCAAATTTATGATCACTTGAATGCTGTTATCAAATTAGACACGGACGGAAACCTCGTTTCTTATAACCACGCATTTGCTAAACAATATGGGTATATTGATCAGGATTTCACAAAACCATTTTTAGATGTCTTCATTAAATATGAAACAATTGTAGAAAAACAATTTTTTGAAAAAGCGCTCTTAGGCATGAAGCAAAAATTTAATGCCATGGGGCGCTGTAAAAACGGAAAGACCATCGATATCAACGTCACACTTATTCCTATAAAAACGAATGCTGGCATGGATATCTATGTAATCGTAAAAAATATTACTGAATATAAAGCGCTGGAAGAAGAACTGCTTCGATTCAAAAAGCACCAGGATACCTTTAATGCGCTTGAAAATATTTGCAATTTCCACTACGATGCCATCAACGATCGCCATTATTTTTCTAAACAATTTCCGGTTATTTTCGGAATAAATGGGGGAAAAAAGGATTCCCCCACACTTAACCAACTTTTACAATATGTACATTCTGACGATCGCAATCGAGTAAAACATACAATTGAAAAGGCTTTAAGTGATAGGACTGGGTATCAAATAGAGTATAGATTACTTAGAAGAGATAAAACCGTTCGTTACCTTTATGAACATGGAGAAATTCTTCTCGATAAAAAGGGAAATCTTGATGGTTTGATTGGATTTATTCAAGATATCACAAGCAGCAAAATTTATGATCATGTATCCGAAAGAGAAAAACAGTTAAATCAGCTTTATAGCAACCCTGATATAGGAATTTGGTCGACGAATGTCCAATCTGGTCAATGCCTAAACAGTTCAAAGGGTAGCGAAAAGATAAGTGGTTATTCAACAGAAGAATTTAATAATGGAATCCTCTGGACCTCTATTATTCACCCAGAAGATTTACCCAATTATTTGGAAGGTCAGCGAAAATTAGAAGCTGGAAATACCCTACATCACCAATACCGCATTATTCATAAGAATGGTGACATTAGATGGGTGCAGGAGTATGCGATTCCAACCTTAGATGCTGACGGAAAACTTATTCAATTAAATGGCCTAAGTACAGATATTACAGAGCAAAAAGTATTAAATGAAAAAGTTAAGTATTTGTCTGATTATGATTACTTAACGAAACTGCCAAATCGACAAAAGTTCTACGAAAAGCTACAACAACTAACGGATGAGTATGCTAAAAGTAATCAAAAATTTGCGATTATGATTTTCGATATGGACCGTTTCAAATACGTTAACGATACGCTCGGACACCAAATTGGCGACGAATTGTTAATACAAATCTCTGAACGTCTTTCTACACACTTAACTTCCGATGATATGCTTTCCCGCCATGGCGGTGATGAATTTATCGTATTAATAGGAAAGATGGGTTCGATTGAGTCACTGAAAGAAAAGGCTGATCAAATGATTGAAAGTTTAAAAGAGCCTTTCTATATTAAAGACTTTCAATTGTATGTGACGGCAAGTGTTGGGATTAGTACATACCCTTATAATGGAGTAAGTAGTATCGAATTATTACGAAATGCTGATCTTGCGTTATACAATTCTCAAAAAAGTGGTAAAAACAATTATAAAATAATCTCTCACTCTAGTAGTATTCAGTCATATAAAGCCTTTAGCATTGGACGAGATTTAAAAAAAGCCATAAAAAATAATGAAATGACTCTTTTTTATCAACCTCGAGTCGATGCGCATTCCAATCAAATCATTAGTGCAGAAGCTCTGATCCGATGGAATCATCCAGAATGGGGGATTATTTCTCCCCACGAATTTCTCACGATAGCTGAAGAAATTGGTTTAATTACAGAAATAGATGATTGGGTCTTAAAAGAAGTATGTAATCAAATAAAAAGATGGAAAATAGAGCAACAACAAACTGTCCCAATTTCCATTAACATCTCTGCTGTTCATTTTATGAAACCAGATTGGCCTAGTACAGTCGCAAAAGTAATTCGAGAAGCAGGCATTCATCCTGATGATTTAGAATTTGAAATTACGGAAAGTTTGTTATTAAATAATAAAAAAATGGTAAAAAACACCATTGATTCATTAAAAGAATTGGGAATAAAAATTGCATTAGATGATTTTGGAACTGGCTATTCTTCCCTTGCCTATTTAACAAAATTTCCATTTGATGTGATTAAAATTGATAAATCATTCATACGGAACATGGACCAAAGCGATCGAGACTTGTTTATCGCAAAATCGATAATTTATATGGCCAAAGGATTACAAATAAAAGTCGTCGCAGAAGGTGTGGAAACGATTCAGCAATTAGAAATTCTGCAAAAAGAGCAATGCGATGAAATTCAGGGCTATTTATTTAGCCACCCAGTTCCAACAGATGAGTTTGAACCGATTTTACAAAAAAAGACATTGCCACCAATGGACCCTAAATTAAAAGCAAAACAAAACAAACGAAAACATGACCGACTTCATTTCCCCTATCCACTTGCGGCTGATATGCGGCTTATATCCATTGCAGGTCGTAGTATGCAATTAGGAAAATCAAATGTATTAATTGAAGATATGAGCATTGGCGGTCTTCGCTATGTTTCAAACCTAAGATTACCTGTTAGAGGGGATGTCCAGTTTGAGTTTAAAACGGAAATCCTTGGTAAGCCCCTTCAATTGAATGGAAGTATTGTTTGGAAAGAAGAAATTAACGAGGATCTTATAGAATACGGCATTAAGTTTATCATGGGTGAAGACGAACAGACTTCATTGGCTAGTCTGCTTGATACTTTTAATGAATTATTAAAAAACAGCACAAGCCTCCCCCCATATAAACTAGTAAAAGAAGATAAGTATCAGTACTTCAAACAGTTAAATAGTAACCAATCTTAAATACAAGGGTATGGGCTTTTACCTAGACACATTTGAGGCAATTCCGTTAGAAGGACATTGAATAAACATTGAAATAAAATCCGCTCTGCAACTAAACACGTTCTTTAGTTGCAGAACGTTGTCATTCCATTACTTGTCACTAGGGGCGTGACAGGTACGAAATTTCTACAGCCATTCATCAGCAATTGTGCTATTATCAGCGAGTGAGTAGGCAGCATTCGTGATTGCTTGTGCTAACGTATCACCAGTTGCGCATACCTCATTAAAGCAGACCTCGGAAACCCCTTTTGTTGTATAAGTAAATCCTAAATCTTCTAGCCTTTTAACAATTAGCATCGCATGATCAAGGTTTTGCTCGGGTTGAAACCCTTGAATGAAAATACCATTTTCGTAATCATACCATTTATCCCAAGTATTTAATTTCCAACCTAGTATTCGACGTGCTATTATTTCGATTTTGTTCATATCCTCGTGGCCCACCTTTTTCTCTAGTTTTTTATTATTTTACCATTTTCATGGTTCCTATCCCATATAATTGAACCTCTCACGACTAAAGTCGCAGGATTCTAGGGTCCTTTGGACGTTAAAACCCTTTTTAGACCTAAATCTAGCCAATAGGATTCCTGCTTCATTGAGAACTGTACTTCATTATGAAGCGTCCTTACACTCCCTCCATTGTCCAAAAGCACGACAAACAGCATCTTAGATGCTGACAGGCACACTCCGCAGTTCCTGCGGTAAAAAATTCATAGGTTGAGACATTATTAATAATCTTATTCCCTCTTCTTTAATGTTAGTTGCCGCGTTGGTATCACGATCGTGTTCTTTTCTACAATGGGGGCAGATCCAAATACAATCAGAAATAGACAAAGATATTGCTGTTGACTCAGCACAAGCCGGAATATATTGGTGTACGGCAGAGACGAAATGATTACATATGAAGTGCAAAATGTTTATGATATAGAAATGGATGAAGAGTGGACTTAAGTATTATGTAGCTTGCTGTGATAAGGTGGCATCAGATGATCAAGGTGGAGTACTAGCTGGAGGCGCAGTATCAATGTCAGGGCCCGGAGACGGTTTCTATCCAGTATCTATCCAATATAACGAAAAAGATGAAATTGTAGCCTTTTTAATAGATTTTTTCGGTGAAGATGAAGAAGAATAATTACGTGAATGTTACTATTAATAACTTTCATTAACTATAAGCAATTTTCAAGTATCGGGCGCTATTCTTAAAAAAGAACGCGCCTTTTCACATCTGGCCCCTACTATGGCTTTGTAATAAACTCATAAGGGGACTTACTTGTTTGAGACTGATGTCCCATAATCTTTGATGGTTAATTTTACGTTGTATTTGATCGGGATCTTACTAAAGGTTTGATCCCAATCTTTTTTGACCTTTTCCCAAACTTTTGGATACTCAATTCTCAATCGGTTTCCAAACCCTAGTACATCTACATGGTATTCCTGTTGTGTTTTGTCTAATACATTCTTCACCAATTGCTCCACTTCTTTTTTACTCACTTTTTCTGCTCTTTTCAGAAATTCATTTTCAGAAAGTTCCCCCGAAACTACCCAATTTTCAGCAATTCTTCCTTCAGAACTGATCTTTACTTCAAAAGAGATGTTGTTCCCATCAACATGTGGTCGAATTTTACTTTTCATTGACTCTATCTCGTAGATAATTGGCTGACCTGTCTTTTCATCCCTAGTTTTCACTAGACCGCCTTTACCCTCTCCAGTTACCCATGTTATACCTTCTAAATCCTTCTCATTAAAAAAACCACGTAGTTTTTTTGCCTTTCCATCAATCAAGGAAGCTCCTGCAAATTTTACTTCCCCATCCTTCATGCTCACATTTTGCAAAAGAAAACTGGATTCTGAATGTAATTTCCCATTTAATTTAGCAAGTGGCATAGTAGGCAAAATCTTTGTGGTTCTTTCTTGACCTTTTGAAATTTGAATGAGATGGAGTGCTGGAATAACAGATGGTTCTTTCGACTCGAGTGTTTTACTCGCACGGTTTTTAGCGATTAAAATGATACTGCTTGGCCTGATCTCCTGCTCCCTAAGAAAAAAATCTAAAATTTGTTGCAAATTCACTGTACGTGCAAGATCCTCCCCAATGACAATCACTTTTGAATGCTGAGCAAAGGCACGTTTGTCGCTTCTCAATATCATATCACGTAAAACAGGAAGGATGGCATCGCCTGATTCAGAAACATTATTGTAAGCTTTTTGCTGTGGCTTCCCTTCCTTTTTTCCCGCACCAGTTGTCTGGGAGGTGACAAGTTGATTGGTAATCGTCATCAAAGCTTTGTCAGGATATCTGTTTTCATTCCTCTCTAACGCTTCCTCAAGACTCTTATCTTTCTCTAAATCCAATGCAATACCCACGACTAACCCTAAGTCTTCAATTTCTCTACTACTCCAGCAGCCGGTAAGAGTCAAGAGTAAAAGAAATGACAGGAAACGAAAGAGGAGCCGAACATCTTTATGTCTCTGTTTCATGTTTTCCCTCCTTTAATTTCGAGACAATTAGAAGAAGCAGTGGTATTACACCAAATAAAAGCAACGCGGCATTGCCAATCATATCCCCAAGTTTAAAAAGGTCATTAATACTTTTCGGGGTCATGGCAATAATGTAAATAATCGGAATCAATCCATACATAAATGGCTGAATCTTCCTTTTGAATAGTTGAGCAAACCCCAAAGCAGCTGCATAATAGGTGATGGTAAAGGTTGCAAATATTTGCATAATCCATATCACAAGTAACAAAGACTCAAACCGTTCAAAGAGTAAACCGGGAATTTCAAAACTTCGCATTAGGTCAATTGTCGGCCATGTTCTCGTGACCACTCCATCAACAGATAATGCTCCGATGACCATCACAACGGTAATGACATAAAAGATCATGGGGATGGAAACCCCAACTAGAATGACTTTTACTGCTTTGTCTGGCTGTTGCATAAACGCTACAAGGAGCAACATAATTTCAGGACCTAAAAACATGAGTCCGGTTGCCTTTAGCCCTGCTAACATTGGCTTGATTCCCAATCCTAAAACCGGACGGAGATTATCTAACTCAAATATTCCTGAGCTCATAAAGACCACCAGCAAAAAAATAACGACCGTAATTGGGAATATTATCAAAAACAGACGGGCCATCGGGTTGATGCCGCTGATAATCAGATAAAGTCCAATCCACATAAACGGCATGATGATGGCCCAGGAGGGGGTGCCTTCCAATAAAAAAAAACCTGTTACTTCTGACAGCGTTCTAACTTCAAATGCGGAAAGTGTAAAAAAGTAACCTACGATCAGTAGACAAATTAATCCGCCTACCCATTTTCCCATCAGTTCCTGGCTGTATTGGTAAAAGGTTTTTTTAGGATACTGTTGGCTTAATTTGACTATGATGATTCCTGCCATTATCGCAATCAGTCCGCCTAGAATAATTGTTATCCAAACATCTGGTGTTTTAACCTTCTCAACAGATGTTCGGGGCAGGGTGAGGATACCTGCTGCAAGAATATAATTGACGAGGATAACAGCTGCTTGCGAAGTGGTAATTCGGTCTTTTTGATTGACTATCATCGCTCGTTCATTTCCTTTCATATTGAGCTATCCTTTACGGATGGAATCTTTCGTTTGCATCAACTTTGGACGGCGTTTCATCATCATGAGCGGCATACGTATCATAAAATCTTTCCAATCACTTACTCGATAAGGTGCTGCTGGGCTGATAAAAGGTACTCCAAAACTCTTCAGCTTCACCAAATGACTGCAAAGTAAGAGGAAAAATAGAATGATCCCATACAATCCCAACATGGCAGCGCAGAACATAGCTGCAAAGCGAAGGATTCGTAACGTAATCCCTACGCTATACTGTGGGATGGCAAAGGAGGATATGGCGGTTAACGACACGATAATTACCATAACGGGACTGATAATCCCAGCTTGAACAGCAGCTTCACCAATGATTAGTCCACCGACTATCCCCATTGCGGGGCCAATCGGCTTGGGCAATCGCAGTCCGGCTTCCCGTAAAATTTCGATGGATATTTCCATAATTAGTGCTTCGATAAGTGCAGGAAAAGGAACACCTTCTCGTGCTCCTATTATGGACATAGCCAATTTAGTAGGGATCATTCCTGGATGGAACGAGATAAAGGCAATATACAAGGAAGGTGCAAAAAGAGATATAAAAACGGTAAAATAGCGCAATAAGCGGATAAGTGAACCAGGCAACCACCGCTCATAGTAGTCTTCGGGTGATTGCAGCAGCATGCTTAATGTAACCGGAACGATCAAAGCGAAAGGTGTACCATCTAATAGGATCGCCACCCTTCCTTCCATTAAGGCGCCGATAACGCGGTCGGGGCGCTCTGTATTTTGTACTTGTGGAAAAGGACTAAGGTAATTGTCTTCGATCAATTGCTCTACATAGCCTGATTCTGGTAAATCATCAATATTAATTTTCTTGATTCTATGTTTGACCTCTTCCACTAAATCTTGGTTAACAATCTCATTCATATAGGCGATGACTAGTTTTTTTTTAGCACGCATTCCTACTTGAAAAGGAATGATGGTTAAACTGCGATTATCACCATGCTGTCGCAAAAGGGCAGTATTATCGCTTAGGGTTTCTGTGAAGCCTACCCGTGGACCTCTAACTAATGGTTCCGAAACTGGTTCTTCAATATTGCGTGATTTCCCTTTGGTTGTTCCAAGAATTAGCACTTCAGGCACTCCAGCAACTAACAGTGCAGTCGAACCTGTCAATACTTTGGAAACCAAATCATATAAATCATGTACCTCTGTTAATTCACTAACAGAAAGGACTTGATTTTTAATAAATTCTTTTGAAACTGTTCGATTCAAAATAGATGGATCCTGTTTATATTCTTCGGAAAAATCTATCATCAATGATTTCATTATGTATTTATCGATGAGTTCTTTATCTGAAAGTCCATCAACAAAAATGATTGCCGCCCGAATACCCGTGCTCCCGATATGAAACTCCCTAAAGTGAACATCTGAGTTGTGACCGATTTCTTGCCTGACGCGTTCGAGATCTATCGTAAACTCCCCGGTGAAATGACCTATTGAATCTTGAGAAGGCTTAAATCTCTGCGTTTTCTCACTTTGATTGCCGTGCTTTTTGAGTTGTCTGTTCTTTATAATCTTTCGTCTCATTTTCATCAATCCTCCTTTGATGGGAAATCCACTCAAAAAACCTCGAGATCACATAAGGAATGGATAATGCAATAAAAGCTTGCAAAAAAACTTTCCAGTCAGGAAGATAAGAAACCACCAATTTCCACATTTTCACTCATCCTTTAAATGCTCTATACCAATAGCAGAAACTACCATAAAACATTGTTGTTTAGAAAAAGTAATATATTGGATAGTATTATGAGTATTCTTGTTTTTTATGTGTGAACTAAAACTAATCTGCATTTTTGTAGGAGGAGTAGATTCAAGTCGTAATTGGCGAGCCCCTAAAGACAAAGACAGAGGCGTAGTTTCACTTATGCGTTAGGAAATTGAAAAATTTCTTCCTATTACCTAACAAAAAGCCAGGCATCATTAGCCTGGCTCATGAGTGAGGATCCGCCCCCTTGGGGTATCGATAATTCTTAAAATCCATAAGTCTATCAAATTTCCTACCAATTTCGAATCGTGACGGGAGCCAAATCTTTACGCTGATACCTGTTGCTGCTGAAGTTTTTTTGTTTTACTCCTCTTTACACTCAACCATTCATACATAATGGGTATGATGAAGAGGCAAATAAGGGTAGAACTGATCATACCGCCTACAACGACAACCCCGAGGGTTTGCGATACAAGTGTGTTTCCGTTACTTGAGGCAGCTAAAGGAAACAGGGTCAGAGTCGTCGTCCCCGCTGTCATGAACACCGGCCTCACCCTGGTAGCCGTTCCGAAGAGGATTGCCTGTCTCACTTCCATTCCTGCAGCAAGATTCCGTTCAATTTTATCGACGAGGACAATGCCGTTGGTAACCGCAATGCCAGCAAGCATCAACATTCCGATCAAAGCAGCAAGATTCCATTCCATGTCGAGAAGGGCCATGCCCCAAACCGACCCAATCAAGGCCATCGGAATACAGATCAATACGGCGGCCGGAGCATGCCAGCCGCGAAATACCGCACTTACAATCATCAGGACGAGTGCAAGTGACAGTATGAGCGCGAGGCTCATCTCCATTACCATTTGCGTGACTTGCTGAGAGATTCCTCCAAGCGAATAATCAATACCTGAAGGAAGGTTCAACCCTTTCATTGTCTCTTTTACTTGACTCGTTACCTTCCCAATATCCCTTGTGACAATATTACCGGTCACGGCAACAAATGGACGGCCATCCCGTTCACTGATAACGGTTTGGCTGCTCGTCTCGAGTGTGGTAATTTCCGCCAACGACACTTGTGAACCATCCTTGGCGATAAACATTTCGTGTCCAATTTTTGAGAGAATCGTTTTTTCCGGATTCGGGTCACCAGCCAATACGAGGTGATCTTGAGTAGTGTCCATATGGAGCTCAATGGGAATATTTACGTCTCCAGCGGCAACGTTCATTCTTACGTCCTGAGGTAAATAGCTATTCATTCGATTAGTAACTTCATCGACATTAAGACCTAAGCTTTGGATTTTCTTCTGATTAAGTACAAGGAAATGTTTCATCGACTCATCGGCATCATTCGCCGTTCCTTCCACACTTAATCCGGGGACCATCTGCAGTTTACTTCTTACCAGGATTGCAGCTGAATCCAGTTCGCGCTGGTCTGCCCCCGTTAAGATCACCTTTAAGCGGGAATCATCGCCGGAAATATTTTGATTAGCAACAGTATAGACTGCAGATGTTGATAAAGCTCCAAGATGGCTCTGCAATTTTTTCACGAATAAGTCAGTGTCTGTTTGTTTTTTGATGCCAACTGAAATAGTAGCGATATTTTGCTTTTGAATCCAGCCGCCGCCTTCATCAAAAACATCGTCAAACATCGGCGTAAAGTTGGATCCTAGAGTAGAAGTGAATGTTTCGACCTCAGGTCTGTCTTTTAAGATGGTTTCAATATTTTTTACCTCAGCATCAATATCAGAAAGCTGGGCTTTCTCAGGAAGTTCCACCTGAATGGTAACACCATTGACATTTTCTCTTGGAAAAAAGTTAACTGGCAGGAAAGCAGCTATGGCAACTGTAATACAAAATAAAACCAACGTTAGGACCACAATTACTTTTTTCTTTAAAAATACCCACTTAAGTACGTTTCGAGCTTTTATCTCGATGTCGACTGACTTTGTAATCGGCTGTTTTTTCCAACATAAATAGGCTAAAGCAGGTACGACAATAATCGAAACAGCCAGTGATGTTACGATGGCAATAACAACAGACCACGCAAATCCGGAAAAAGCAGAACTAATCATCCCGCCGATAATCGAAATAGGCAGAAACACGGCGACGGTAGTCGCAGTGGAGGAAACAATCGCGGGTAGCATTTCCACGACCCCGCTCGCCATTTGCCGCGCTGTTACTTGGTTGTTCGATTTTTCCATTTGTTTTCTGTACATATTATCGATCACGACAATCGAATCGTCGACCACTCTCCCCATCGCGACGATTAATCCTGAAATGGTTAAGATATTCAAACTGACATCCATCGCTTTCAGGAGAGTGGTTGCGGCAAGTAGACAGATCGGCAATGACAGGGCAATAATCAAGGTTGAACGAATATTCCTAAAAAAGACAAAAACACAGATGATAGAGAACAAAATACCTAATAATCCTTCTTTTATTAGTCCTTTTAAAGCATTGTTTATTTCTTTTCCTTGGTCTAGTAAGATAGTGAGATCAACCACTTTTGACTTGATTTCAGGTATGGCTTGGATTCGTTCGTTGATCTGTTCTGTGACATCCGTTACGTTTGACGAAGGCGTTTTTAATACATCAAGAAGAACACTAGGTTTTCCTGTTGTTCGCGATATAGTTTGTAAGTCTACTATGCTGCTCTTAATAGTGGCAATGTCCTGTAAAACGACTGTTCCTCCTTTTGGAGTAGGAATTTCAATGTTCTTTAGGTCGGTGCTATTAATCTCCCAACCTGTTACGCGGATCGGCATCGATATTTGTCCATCCGGTCCACCGTTTTCTTTAATTGTTCCTTGCGGCCAAATCGGATGCATCGAAGAAAGAGCATTTTGGATATCTTTCATGTTTAAACGATATTTTTCGACGGCATCTGCTTGCAGCGTCAACACGTAACCGGATTTGCCTGCACCGGTTTCACGTACTTCGCTTACTCCGGGAACACGCTTGATTTCATTCGCAACTTTAGCTTCAATCGATGTACGCAATTGATTTTCATCCATTTTTTCGCTGGTCAAACTTAATCGCAGAACAGGAAACGAGTTCGTGCTGACCCGTGAAATCAATGGTGTGTTCACACGATCTGGCAATTTAATTTTTCCAAGGGCCGTATGTACTTCCTTCTCCGCCCTTTCCATATCGGTATGAGCAGGAAAATAGAGGCTTGCCATATAACCGCCATCAAACGAGTTAGTTTCTATGTAACTAAGTTGATCAACAGAGTGGACCACTTCCTCCACTTTTGCCGCAATCGTTTGTTTGACCTGATCTGCTTGATAAGAGTCCGCTTGAATCGTCACCATAAGGGCCGTGTTGTTAATAGGCGGCAGATAATCTCGCTGCATCTGAAAAGCAGACATTGCCCCCCAAATTATTATTAAGGCGACACCTGTTAGGATTAAAACCGACCGTTTCATTGCTGCTTCAATAAATCGAATCATGGCAAAATAAACCACCTTCTACAAATAGTAAATGCATAGAGAATTCCTTGGGGCTGGACAATTCTCAAAGATAAAAATTTTTACAGGTATCTTTTTAAAAAAAGGGTGACCCAGAGGATTGAGTCCGCACTCGCATCATCATGTATTTACAAGGATAGATGTTTGTGGGGCCACTATTTTCCCTTTGCGCCCCCCTATTCATCATGATTTAATTAGACTTCTTCTCTCCAGGATATGGTTTATCTCCTTTTGTCGCTTTCCAAAGAATCTTGTTTAATTTTTCAGAGTCTGCATGATCAACTCCAGTAAAGTCTAGTTTTTCCGATTCCTTTGCCATTGGTGCATTAACCCCATTTTTACGATCAAGCGGATAGGTTGGTTCGATCACCTTAAAGGATGTAAAGTCTGGTTTATGTGTGAACGAATTGACCATTGGAACAGCCGAGGCATCAAATTGGGTCATCGGCTTCATCCCCAAGATCATTTCCATCGTACGAAGCATGGAAGTTGTATCGTAAAGGGTACTGTCCACTTTCCCTATTTGCGTGTAAGGGCTGATAACGAGTGACGTTGTACGGTGTGCATCCACCGAATCCCACCCATTCTGGGCATCATCCTCTGTAACAAAAATAGCTGTTTCTTTCCAATAAGGGGAATGGCTGACCATATCGACAAGCTTTCCAAGTGCATAATCGTTTTGTGCAACCATAGCTTGCGGCGTTAGTTCTCCCACCTTCGTTCCAAGTGTATGATCGTTAGGCAAACGAACAATTTGCAGCTGAGGCAGATTCCCGTTTTTCACATATTGCTGAAATTCTTCTGCCCACGCCTCATATCGGGTAAGATCGGAAATTTTAAGATCATAGGAAGGAAAATCCGGGTCAAAATTATTGCCGATGCTAGGTTCATTCGCAACATATTTTCCTGTTTTTTTGTCATAATTGACGAATTCCCCATAGTTTCTGAATGATACACCTGAGCGAGCTGCATTTGTCCAGAAGAATCCTGCTTTTGGATAGGCCGCATCGTTATCCCCTTCAAAGTCATAACCGCGGTTACGACCAGAATAGTTGGCCAGCCAGTTTTTCTCAACATAATCATTGGACTGGGCAGCAGTAGACCAGTTATGGCCTTGGGCGCTGATTTCAGCATTCGCATAAAAGTTGTCTAATAACCCGAATTGATCAGCAAGCTGATGGATATTTGGTGTAATCTCTTTGCCAAAGATGGTTAAGCTAGGATCGCCATTTCCTTTTTCCATATCGCCAAATACTTGGTCATACGTACGGTTTTCCTTAATCACATAAATAACATGTTTAATCGGTGATTCTTGACCTTCGAAGCGCGGGATTGGGAATTTTTCACTGGCACTGAATCCAGTTGGCTTATAAATCTCATTATTCTTTTCTACTTGCTTCGTATATTTTTTCAACTGCTTTTCATTCGGAGTATCGATAAACGACATCGTCCCTTGGATCATGCTCCCGATATACTGTCCTTCTCGATTCGACCCGGCTCCAAGGCCCTTCGCATTCAGTACCATGAGTTTATCATCATTTAAGTAAATACCGCTCGGATACCACCCAGTAGGAATTAGCCCTGTCACTTCTCCTGCTCTTAGGTCAACAACGGCTATATCGTTATTTCCTCCGTTCGAAACGTAAAGAGTTTTTCCATCCTTACTTAAGGCAAGCGCATTTGGCTGGCTTCCTGCGGGAGCATTTTTATACGGGCTTAGTGAAATCGTTTTGATTTCTCTTTGTTGGTTAGGGTCAATAACGGAAATGGAATCGCTGTCGGAATTCGCTACATAGAGTTTGCCTTCCGCCGTGTTTTCAATAATCGCATTCGGATGCAGTCCGACAGGAATGGTGCTTTTAATGGTTAACGTTTCTGGATCCACGACACTGATGCTGCTTTCACCCCAGTTGCTGACATAAAGGGATTTCCCATCATGGCTTAATTCGGCTGTGTAAGGATTTTTGCCAACAGAAGTGGTTTTTACAATTTGATTGGTCGTAAGATCCACTTTTGAAACCGAATGATGTAAATTATTAGCAACTAATAGAAACTTCCCATCCTTTGAAACAGATAATCCTGCCGGATAGAAGTTTGTTTTGTTTTTATCTGTAAGCATAATCGGAGAACGGGCCGCTAATGTTCCGTTTTCAAATCCATAGACGCGGATTTTGTTATTACCGCCTGCGGATGCATAGACGGTTTTTCCGTCCGGACTAAAGGCGACCCCTAAATAAAGGGCTTCAGGAGATTTGTAAGGAATGGTCTGAACGACTTGCTGGGTGTTCACATCCACCACTTGAAGGGATTGCTCACCTTGACCATCATTGGAAACGATGAGATAGCGATGATCAGGACTTAATGCACCACCCATTGGAAAATCACCAAGGGTCACTTGTGAACCTGGAGGAGTTACCATCCACCCGTGAGGGGTAACAGCTGTTCCGTCTTCTTTCGGACCGACCAATTTCGTGTAGGCCGCATAGGTTGACGTGGAACCAAGAAGCAAGGCAACAAGCGATGTTACTAGTAACTTTTTGTGTTTCATTTTAACATCTCCTTTTTGATTGGGTTTGTTTACAAAACCAATCTTACTCCGCTTTTGTAAATTGGAAGTTAAGGAAAATTAAAGAAATATAAAGAAAATTAGGATAATTTATCGATTGATATTTATCTTTAGGAGGTATTTCCCATTATCCAAAGAATATAACTCCGACAATTTTAGTATTATTTAAGATTCATAGGTTGTAGAAATGGAATTTTTCCATTAAGTGAAGATCGCAATTGAGGCAAAAACAAAATCAATATTGTGTTATCGTCTTGCTAATCAAAATGGGGGAAAACTAACTGAAAATGATAAAAATCAACTGTGAAATCATCAAACGCTAGAAATTTTGAAACAAAAGACGAAATAAACACTATCTCACGGAGTTCTTATGGTATGTAAGAAGTTGCTTTTCTTCATTTAAATGTACTATTAGAGCCCTTAAATAGTTACCTTTTTAGGGGAATCTTCTCTTATCCGTCACTTTGAATGATTTACCCGTCAAAAGTGGTAATTACCCGTCATTTTTCCCATTTTACCCGTCAAGCCCCTTCTAAAAGGTTCGAAAAGCTAGGCATAATGTCCGGATCGGGTCACTTTACAGGTTGCAGATTAGTTCATGCATAAAATGTGAAATGTATAGCCAAAACTCGGTTACAATGTTATATTTAGTGTAATATTACACTAAATAGTTCGAAGTGAAACATTATAGTTACTTTACTAAAAGGTACATTACTAGGAGGAATTCAATTGAAGAAAAAAACGAAGTACACCATACTAAATGTATTATTAATCGGAACATTGTTGCTAAATTTGCTTGTTTTTACGTCACGAATGAGCTATTTCCCATGGTTTATTGAAGATGCTTTTGGGTATGTTGGTGTATTTGTTACGACTCCAATATTGTTAGTCATATACTTCTTTTTTCACCGTCTTCAAAAAAATGATAAAGTGACTAACTTAAATAAATTTATACCACTTATTGGAGCCATAACTTCTCTTATCATTGTTTTGGTGCATGTCACAGATTTTGCTAATCTCTTAGCTCTATCTGTTAATACAATTATGTTTATCATCGCTTGTGTCATACTCATTCAACATGTAGGTAGGAATCAATCAGGTTCTTATTAAAACGAACTACCGACAAAACGTGGTCATAAAAATAAAGTTGAATAATAATCGAAGTTTGTAAAGAAATGTTTTCAGAAAGAAAAAAATGTAAGCTGTCATTTTTAAAAGAGAAAAGATTTTGAAGTCCAATTGGTTAGATACAAAAAGGGATAGATTAAGCAGAAATTATTCTGTCTTATCTATCCCTTAATCATTTCATTATATTGATATTCAGGTAAAACTTACTTTTTGCGACCTTAAAAAAACTCTTTGAATCCGGCCCTTTTTTCAAAAAAGAAGCAAGAGAACCGTCCCCTTGCTTCTACCTCGAAACATCAAATTCCACTGCCCTGTTTGGGTTCTTTTTTTTCATAATAAAATAAGCAAAGGCGACCCTTCCTGCTTTTTTTCTCGTTTTCGGTCATCAAATGATCTGATAAAATCAATCAAATCTCGGGGTGTGTCAATGTACCCGAATCCATAAATGAATTAATATTATTGTCCCTGATTCCGAAACAATCCTTTAATAACCATTCATTTTCTGGTTGCTCTTCTAGTTCTTTGATGATTTCAGAAGCTCTCATTTCGAGTCCTTTTCCAAGAGCTATGATGGTATCTAGGCCTGGCTTCTTAATATCCCTTTCTAGCATGCTGATATAGGACCGATCTAGATTGGAGCCGTGCGCTAGTTGCTCTTGTGAAAGCGACCGAGCTTCCCTCAATTTTTTCAATACCTTTCCAAAGTGAACAGACGAATAATCATCCAAAGACATTCTCCTTTTGAACACTGACGTCGTACCAGCTTGAATCCATTATTTTTGCTCCTCTTCTAATGCCTCAAAATTGTATTTGCCTGTTTCCTCCTTGGTTAGTTGGTGTTCTTTCCTCGGTTCAAGATAGAAGATAATTGGATTAGGATGATTGCCTCTTTTCATCGAAATTCGTATTAATCGATTGGCTGTATCAATTTTGTCATTAAAGGAAGATAACTTTGAATCGACCATAATGGTATAACCATTGCTCAATTCTACCTTTGTCTTGATACCCACTGCTGTGGTTTTCACGATATGTTCGGGATTAAACCAAATACAATCCACCTTATGAGGTGATTTATTCGGAAAAAGGCAAATACCCAAATAAGGATTCACGATAATTGGACACTTTACTTTCTTATCAAGTACCGATTTCGCACCCATCATTGCCCCTTTCAAATCAAAGCCTATGTAAGTCAACGTATCATCTAATAGTTGTAAAGGTGTCCTGTTCACTAGAAAAGCCGATTTACCTGCCATGACCCGTGCACACAGTTTTCCATATCGATTATATTCCCCCATCATCAAGATTGTTTTCTTTTCGATAAAGTAATTTTTTTGAATAATAATGGTCATCCTCTCCTTTAAATCTAATTGATTTGAAAAAAGGCTCGCCTGCTACTATTTCTGATATGAACTGCCTAATGGACAACATGATTACGCTTTCATTAATGTGTATGAA
Organism: Neobacillus sp.; assembly: GCF_031988165.1. Lineage (NCBI taxonomy): Bacteria > Bacillati > Bacillota > Bacilli > Caryophanales > Bacillaceae > Neobacillus > Neobacillus sp. The sequence continues at coordinate 11,563 of NZ_DALZYO010000026.1, read as the reverse complement.
CGCCCCTCACCACCTTTGGACCCCGCCAACAGATTTCTTCCTTTTAAGGTAAAATGGATTAAAACTGTCAGTGTATTGGGAAATGTTTTAAAAAAAGGTAATATTAACCTTCCGTATCTATTTAATAATAATCGGGACTTTATTACCACTGACTAAAGTATGCAGGATTCGCCATTTTAAGCGTTAATTCGTGACAAATAAATGACAATTTTTATTTGAGGATCCCTGGACGCCCTAAAGTTTGTCGAATAGTGGCGAATTAATAGATAATTCAAAACCCCTCTATAGTAATCTAAAACTAGCAAGTTTCCCTCTCTAAACAGACAAATATCGACCATATTTCAAATACGCTATACCATTCAATCGTTTGATTAATAACTACATAAACACTGCTATATTGGGAATTTACTAATCTGGCAAGAAAAATTTTTGTCTAATAAGCGGTAGAATTTCATCAGATCAAGTATTCCGGTGCCAGGCACCTAAATGATCTTGGTCAGCTACCACTAACACATCCATGTGGCGTACCTCCCATAACAATCGTTGTGTAACCGAACCCTTTATGATCTCTTCCCAACGGGTACGAGCGGATTGTCCAATAATAACTTGTGTGGCTTTTTTTTCATTCATCTGACTAACTAACTTTCTAAAGACATTTCTACGACCAGTTGTCTCATACGTTTCAAAAATACCACCAAGCCGTTCAGTCAATTGTTGAATTTTAGTTAAAGTTTGTTGCTCTTCCGCTGTTAGTGGATGGTCCTTTACATATGAAACATACCATGAAGCTTTCAAACGATAAGCAATACGAAATCCGCGGCGAACAAGCCTTTCGCTGTCAGGCCTCAAATTGGTACAAACAAAAATGACTTCCTGCTGCCTCCAAGGACCTCTTAATGTTCTTTTTCTCTCCCACGCCTCTAACCGTTCATCTACATCATCAGCTACTTCTCTGAGGGCTAGCTCACGAAGTGCTATGAGATTACCAGTTTTAAAGAAATGATTCAGCGCCTGATTTACTTTTTCCACAGCATAAATCCGACCTTCCTTCATCCTGTCGCGTAATGCTTTGGGGGAGATATCAATCAATTCAATTTCATCCGCTCTTCGAAGAATGTGATCAGGCACGGTTTCTCGTACTCTCACCCCTGTTATTTGTTCTACGCTGTCATTTAGACTTTCTAAATGTTGAACATTCATAGTAGAAATCACCGAGATGCCTGCTGCTAATATATCTTCCACATCCTCAAATCGTTTATGATACTTGCTACCAGGAACATTTGTATGTGCTAATTCATCGACTAACACGACTTCAGGATTACGCTTAATAATCACTTCGGTATCCATTTCTTCTAATGTAGTTCCCTTATAGGATATTTTTTTGCGAGGAATGATTTCCAATGAGCCTATTTGGTCAAACGTCTCTTTCCTTCCATGTGTTTCTAATAACCCAATCGTAATATCAATTCCCTTTTTCTTTAGTTCATTCGCTTCTCGTAACATCGTAAAGGTTTTGCCTACTCCGGGTGCAGCACCCATATATACTTTTAACGTCCCCCGGCGAATGTTATCCATTTCGTTTTCTAGTTCTTGAATCGTAAGACGACGATAAGGATTTGTTGCTATCTCTTTCTTTCTTTGCTTTGTTGGAATAACACGTTCCCCATCTTTTTCGGCTCGGTCCGCGACAATAAATACATCTATATTTCTCGTTTTCCGGAGGATTTTATTGATAATCGAACCATAAGCCATTTCTTCCCAACGAGTCCGCTTCGATTGCCCCATTACAATCCTTGTTACATTGTGCTCTGTGGCATAGTTTACAATTTGGTCGGCAACCGAATCGTGTTCCATTGGTAATTCCTCAAAATCCCCTCCCACTTTCTCGACTAGCTTTATAATCGAACGTTTGAAAGTTTGTTCATGCTTAGATAAATTTTTATTTACAAAACAAACAACCTGCAATTCGCCTCCTAATCTCTTGGCAATTTGCTGCCCACGCCTGATCAGTATCGATCCATTCCAATGGTATTGCACGGTTACTAATATTTTTTCAGATGCTCCAGAGGGGCCAATCATTCCATGCTTTTCTCGATACTCGTCGAGAGCATCATTTACTTCTCCTGCTAAAAAGCGAAGGGCAAGTTCACGAAGAACAGCTAGATTGTTCCGATGAAAGAGGTTTTCTTTCCCTCGCTTTTCCTCCAGACTAAGCTCGATATCTCCTTCTTGGAGCCTGCTTAGTATCACTTCAGGTGTTACATCCAACAGCTTTACTTCATCTGCTAATGCCAGCGTATCTTCTGGGATACTACAATTGACTCTAACTCTTCCGTCTGTTAATTTATCAGCTATCCCTCGAACACCTTCAAGCTCATAGATGTTAACCGTTGTGATTACACTAATGTTCCTATTTAATAGATAGCTAATATCATCCAAACGAGTGGACCTGGGGGCTTCCGGCCGATTTCGATGTGATAAGTCATCGACTAAAACCACTTCAGGATTACGGGCAATGATCGCCTCAACATCAAGATCGAATTTTGCTTCACCCATGTTTATCCATTCAATAGAAGGAATGATTTCTAAGCAACCAATTTGTTCCATTGTTTTTGGACGGTTTGATGGACTGACGATTCCGATGACAACGTCTAGCCCTCGTTTTTTTAAAACATTCCCCTCCTGCAGCATATGATAGGTTTTGCCGGTACCACTTACAGCACCTAGAATAATTTTGAGGTGGCCTTTGCCTATTTTTTGTATCGACCTTAAGATTTCTTCTGGTGTTTTTCGGCGAAACTCCCCTTCACTCATGCATGCCCCTCCTTTTTGAAAAAGGAGAGAAAGACTCTCCCCTCTTTATTTTAATTGTTGTAATGCCATGTTTAGTTCTAGAACATTCACACGTGGTTCACCAAAAACCCCAAATGAACGTCCTTTAGTATGTTCATTGATTAGTCCTTGTAATCGATTTTCCGAAACACTCAATGCTTTTGCAATTCTTGGTACCTGTGCCTTAGCTGCTTCCGGAGATAAATCCGGATCAAAACCGGAACCGGAAGTCGTAACTAAATCTGAAGGGATTGTATGACCAATATTTCCATTTCCCTTTTTTAATTGATTCACATTGTCTTTAACGGTTTTCACGTATTCATTGGATGCAACAGCTGCATTCGTTGCAGCCGAAGCGGTTGGATCATATTTTGCCGCGGAAGCTCGTGGATGAAACCACTCCGGCCCTTTAAACCCTTGAGCCAAAAGCTCTGAACCCTGAACTTTCTCGTTCTGAATAACAAGACTACCTTCTGCTTGTTTGTGGAATAGTGCCTGAGCAACTGCTGTTGTTGCCAAAGGATAGAGTAAACCACATAGGATCATTAAGAACAACGAGGTTCGCAGTGCAACCATAAATGACCTCATCAATAATCTCCTCCACATTTTATTATTTAAGCTAGATGAAAAGCAGCTACAATCATATCTATTATTTTAATACCGATAAAGGGAACAACCACTCCACCAAAACCATAAATGAAGAGGTTACGGGAAAGGAGTTTATTCGCACTCATCGCCTTATATTTTGCCCCTTTCATCGCAATCGGGATGAGGAGAGGAATAATAATGGCATTAAAAATCAAAGCGGAAAGAATCGCTGATTTTGGTGATGCCAGCCCCATAATATTAAGAGATTGTAATGGCGGTATGAATGTAATAAATAGCGCCGGTATAATCGCAAAATATTTGGCAATGTCATTAGAAATCGAGAAGGTTGTTAATGCCCCCCGGGTAATCAATAATTGCTTGCCGATTGCAATAACAGATAATAGTTTAGTAGGATCTGAGTCCAAATCGATCATGTTAGCAGCTTCTTTTGCTGCCATTGTCCCTGAATTCATCGCTAATCCAACATCTGCCTGTGCAAGAGCAGGGGCATCATTCGTACCGTCACCTGTCATCGCAACAAGTTTACCTTCTTCTTGTTCCTTCTTAATAGCGGCAATCTTATCTTCAGGTTTTGCTTCTGCGATAAATTCATCCACACCTGCTTCCTTAGCGATGGTAGCTGCCGTTAAGGGATTATCACCTGTACACATAACCGTTTTGATTCCCATTGCTCTTAGTTCAGCAAACCGCTCTTTTAGTCCAGGCTTAACAGTATCTTTTAGATAAATAAGCCCGTATATCTTATGATCAATCGCAACCGCTAAGGGAGTTCCTCCTGCCTTTGCGATTGTCTCGGCTTTCTCGTCAAGGTCTGCAGGAACGCTTCCACTTTTATTCGTAACATATTTTTTAATCGCATCAACAGCACCTTTTCTTATCTCGATACCATTTTTTAAAGTTAGACCAGACATTCTAGTTTCTGCCGTAAATTCAATAATCTCTGCCCCGTCGTATTCCTTTTCATCCCAATGGACGCCTTGTTTACGGGCTAACTCGACTACAGAACGCCCTTCAGGTGTTTCATCTTTTACCGAAGCTTGTAAAGCCGCGAATGTAACCTCCTGTTCAGAAACATTGGCTACTGGTACAAACGCACTTGCCATTCTGTTTCCAAAGGTAATAGTTCCTGTTTTATCAAGTATCATCGTATCAATGTCACCAGCAGCTTCTACTGCTTTACCCGACATCGCTAGCACATTAAATTGCGTTACTCGGTTCATCCCAGCTATCCCAATGGCCGAAAGCAATCCCCCTATCGTAGTTGGAATTAAACAAACAAGAAGCGCAATGAGAGTGGCCACATCTAAATGAACTTTTAAATAGTCAGCAATAGGCACCAATGTCATAATGACAAATAAGAAAATAAGTGTTAAAACAGCCAAAAGAGTGGTTAACGCCATTTCATTCGGCGTTTTTTGTCGAGAAGCACCTTCCACTAATGAAATCATCCGATCAAGGAACGATTCACCTGGATCTGTTACGATTTTAACGATGATAAAATCCGATACAACTCTTGTTCCTCCTGTAACGGATGAGAAGTCCCCTCCTGCCTCTTTAATGACTGGGGCTGATTCACCCGTAATCGCTGATTCATCAATCGAAGCCAAACCTTCGATAATTTCTCCATCAGAAGGAATCATTTCACCTGTATCCACACGAACAATATCGCCTTTGCGTAATGAAGTAGATGGAAGCTCTTTGTACGATCCATCTTTTTGTCTAACCTTCGCCATCGTTTCCGATTTCGTTTTTCGTAATGTATCTGCCTGTGCCTTACCCCGCCCCTCCGCTAGAGCTTCGGCAAAATTCGCGAACAGCACCGTAAAGAGAAGGATAAAAAATACGGCTACATTATACCCTCGTCCTCCTGTACTAACCCCAAAAATATCTGGTTTTATCGAAAGAATCAGTGTTATGAGTGTTCCGACTTCGACAACAAACATAACCGGATTCTTAATCATCACGAACGGGTTTAACTTTTTAAATGAATCTGTGATGGCTTGAAAGATAAGATCTTTTGAGATTGCTTTATTTTGAATGGCCATAAGTCATCCTCCTTCATAATTCCCCTTACTACTAGTGAAACATCCCAAGATGTTCGGCAATTGGCCCTAAAGCAAGTGCCGGGAAAAACGTTAATGCACCGATTACCACAATAATCACGACTAAGATCCCAGTGAATAGTGGTGTATCGGTGCGAAACGTTCCCGAAGTTGCAGCTGCCACTTTCTTAGTAGCAAAGGATCCCGCTATCGCTAACATCGCTATGATGGAAATATATCGACCTAACAGCATGACTAAACCAATTGCGATATTATAAAAGGTGGTATTTGCTGCGAGTCCAGCGAAAGCCGAACCATTGTTTGCTGCTCCTGATGTAAAAGCATACAAGACTTCCGTTAATCCATGTGACCCCGGATTTGCTATCGACGAAATAGCACTAGGTGTGACGAAAGCAATCGCTGTTGAAACTAGAATTAACACCGGATGAACCAGCAAAGCAATCGATGCTAATTTGACCTCTTTAGATTCAATTTTCTTTCCTAAAAATTCAGGTGTTCGCCCAACCATCAAGCCGCAAATAAATACGGTTAAGATGACATACAATAATCCGTTTAACAACCCGACTCCTTTTCCGCCAAACACGTTATTTAACATCATTTCCCCAAGTGGAACAAGACCGCCAATCGGAGTTAATGAATCGTGCATATTGTTAACAGATCCCGTTGTAGCAGCTGTCGTCACAGCCGTAAATAAGGCTGATCCTGAGGTCCCAAAGCGAACTTCTTTCCCTTCCATATTCCCATGAACACCAAGTGCATGTAATGCCGGTGTCCCGTTATATTCAGCAATAAAAACAATGGAAAGAAACACTAAGAACATGATTCCCATCGCTGCGAAAATGGACCAGCCTTGGCGTTTATTCTTAATCATCACTCCAAATGCATACACCAATGCTGTTGGTAGCAGCAGCATACAAAGAATCTCCATTAGGTTCGATAGTGGAGTTGGATTTTCAAATGGATGGGCGGAATTGGTGCCAAAGTATCCGCCGCCATTTGTTCCAAGATGCTTAATCGATTCTAACGATGCAACAGGACCTCTTGTAATCATTTGTTTAGCACCTTCTAGTGTTGTGGCATCCGCCGCACCATGGAGTGTTTGAGGTACTCCTTGAAATACCAGAAATAAAGCTACTATAAAAGATAGTGGCAAGAATACACGCGTGATGGAACGAATCAAGTCAACATAGAAGTTTCCAAGGTTATTCTGACGTGCTACTAGACCGCGAATAAAGGCAATCGCCACGGCAAATCCTGTTGCAGCCGAAGTAAACATCGGGAATGTAATAGCAATCATCTGGGATAAGTACGACAGTGAATTTTCTCCGCTATATGCCTGCCAGTTTGTATTCGTAATAAACGAAGCTGCCGTATTAAAGGCCAAGGCAGGAGGCATATTATCGATCATATCTGGATTTAATGGTAAAAACTTTTGTATTCTAAAAATGACATACATGAACATCATCATGATAAAATTAGTGAGCAGCATGGCGAAAACATACTTTTTCCAGCCCATCGACTCTTTTTCTCTAACTCCAATTAATCGGTAGATGAACCGCTCTACTGGTCCAAAAAACCGGTCCAACCCTGTTGTTTCATAATCGAAAACTTTCACAAGGTAGGTACCAACCGGTTTTACTAATAAACCAGCAATTAGTAAGGTAACTACTACCTGTATTAAACCCATAGTCATTTGGATCTTCCCCCCATTAGTACATGATTAAAACTTTTCTGGTTTCATTAAGACGTAAAATAAATAAATAATCAGAGCAACTCCAATCATTCCTGGTATGAGCATTCTCGATATCCCCCTATGCTTTCTTTAGTAATGAAAAAAAATAGACCAATGCATACTCATTCCCCAGTTAACCAATGACAACGATAGCTAAATAGAAATATCCATAAAAAGGTATTCTAAAAAGGAATTTCGCTGTATTGATTAAGTAATGGAGAAAAAGTACTCATTGGTCTACCTAACGCCTAGCAAGCTTAATCACTCTCTTTGCGTTCTGTCTTCCATATTCCTTTTTCTTATTAATAGGCATAATAAAAAGACCTACTATTCATCCTCAAGCTGCCCTTTTGCTGAACAAACAAAAAAGCCCCCTGAATTAGGCGGTCTCTAGACCTCCTTCGCTTTAGCCGACGAAGTTAGCTGACGGGTAGGATGGCGAAAGAGCATCTCATCCTTTCTACAACGTGTAGAATTAACCCCTAATAATTGGTTCCTCCGTTCCTGAGTTCCCTCAGGATTAAGCCGAATTATTAAATTACTTATTACGATGTAATTGTAAGCTTGAGCAACTATCTTGTAAATGGCTATATTTGGTTAAAAATAGCCTTGATTTAGGATTATCCCTTAAAAATACGATCTTTTCGCCTGTTTTCTAATCCATTCTCATTATTTTATATACCTCTACCTGATTGACATCCCTCTAATGACGAAAGTAATATTATGTTCATATTGTCAAAGGATCAGTTTTATTAACTGGGGGTCATAAGATGGCTTATTCTAAAAAGAAACTTGAGGCTGAGATTAGTTCAGCATTTATAACATTCCAAAGGGAATTACTTGGGCGGGGGCCACAAGAAGCAAAAACATATATTGTTCAAGATATGGTCATCACTCGGTTCAAAGGAGTGTTGACCACTGAGGAAAAGCACCTTGTTAACCATGATAAGGGAAGAACATTGGTAAAGAAAATGAGACAGGTCCTACGTGAAATGTACAGTCAAGAATATGAAAAAATTGTAGAAAATCTTACGCATTGTAAAGTTCTATCCAGTCACAGTGATATCAGCACGAAGATGGGCGAAAGAATAGAGGTATTTATTGTCGACAAAGATTTAGAAAAATTATTAGATGAATAGCCAAAACCATCCATGTCGGTGAAATAACTTATCTTGTCAAATCCTCCCCTTTTTTTGATCATACAATGAGGATGTATTAGCTGGATCTCTTGAGAGACCAAAAGGACCGAGCATAATTTTTTATTAAAGGTCGCAAAATTAAGTTTTACCCGATTATCATAGGACTTTTATAGAATGTCTGACAAAATAATGAAATGATTAAGGGATAGATAAGACAGAATAATTTCTGCTTAATCTATCCCTTTTTTACAACATATGACCTCATTTACAACAACAAAACCGTACGTATTTACTGCTACAAACTATGAAATTGTTATTAAGCAAAAGCGTCCGCTTAGTAAGGTTATTTATTCTTAATAGTGGGAAAAATAATCACCTCTGTTAGCATTTCCACATTCTTTTAACCTCGACCAATTCCTGACCATCGAATTCCATTCTGTATATATCTGGTTTTGATGTATGTAGCAAAAAATTCAAATCGTACTGACTGTCATAATACCCCATCATCAAAGTCATAACAGCTCCATGAGTGCCTAATACTACTTTCTGTCCTCGATAAATCTTTAATAATTCTTTTAAAACTTTTATAGCTCGGTTCTGACAAACTGCATTAGACTCCCCTCCCGTTAAAGCAAAGTTTGGATCAGAAAACGAATTCTTTAACAAAGGGAATAATTCCTTATCAGATATTCGCTTGTCTTCATCAGAAAAAATTCTCTCTTTAAGATCTTCAAATACTAAAACTTCTTGTCCTAAATGTCTAGCTAACTCCTGAATAGTTAGGATTGATCGGTTGTATGGACTTGAAACCAAAACCTCAATACCTTCCCCCAGTAATATATCAGTTATTCGATAAGCATCTAATTTCCCTGTTTCAGTTAACCCTCTTGTTCTTTCATTTCCTTCTGTTTTTGGTGATTCACCATGTCTCACCATGTAAATGAAAGTTTTCATAATACCCCTCCATAATTCTTAGAATCTTGTAATTCCAAATAAATCCCTGTTTTAACTCTTGCGGTAAATCTACAATCCAAGACGAATACTAAACTGGAGGAAAAAATCCCCGATATTATAAATATAACAATAATTAATATATAAAAAGAAAGGGAGAATACAATCTATGCAAAATACAGGAAGTTTCACAATGAAAGTAAATCAAGCAGAAAAAACCATTGATATGACAGTGAGCGGTACATTCACTCCTGAAAAAGCACAAGAGTTTATTAAGGATTATCAACAAAAATTGTCTACGATTAAACCAGAAGAATTTGTTCTACAATTTGACTGCAGGGATTTAGCTGTTGTTTCTCAAGATATGGTTCCAAACCTTGAAGCTTGTTTGGCCATGTACAGGGATTCAGAATTCAAAAAGGTAGTGGTTGGGATTCAAAAGAAACCAATCATTAAGTTACAATTAAATCGTTTGGCAGGTAATGTAGGGCTTACCAACTTTGAAGTTGTAGAAATTTATTAAAGGATATGTAATTAAAGGAGTAAGGTTTTATTGAAGCCTTGCTTCTTTTATTTAAATTGAGTAATGACTCCATCTCAATCCTAATAAAATCAAATTTTTATATGATTGGATATATATAGTAATTTATTTGTGAATTTTTATTTATAGGAGGCGTGCTTTAACAACTATGACAAATATTAAAATTAAAGCAATAGATGTGTATCATGCACAAAAAACAGTTCCAAATGAATTTTATTATGACCATTTCGAAAAACAAGGACAAAATATTGTTCATTTTTTAGAAATTATGGGAAGAGAGAACAGATTTGTGATTGATAATGAAGAAGAAAATTCAATCACAATGGCAGTTGAAGCCTCAAAACAAGTATTAAAGAAAGCTGGTTTAACAGGTAACGATATTGATATGTTGGTGTTTTCCACGCAAGTACCTGAACAAACTTGTCCAACAAATGCGATATTCCTTCACCATGCTATTCAAGGAAAAAAAGATATGGTGATTTATGATATGAACGCCAATTGTGCAGGAATGACGATTGCAGTAGAACAAGCATCACGTTATATGTTATCTAATCCTCATGTTAAAACAGCATTAGTGGTAGGTTCTGATTATCTTTCTTTATTAGCCAATCCAGATGATGTCATGACCTATGCGAATTTTGGAGACGCTTCTTCAGCAATTATTCTAGAAAAGACTGATGAACAGTCTGGATTTATTGATGCAATGTTTGAAGTGGATTCGGGTAATAGGGGCAATATTTTGTTTCCAGAGAAAGGATTATCAAATACATTAAAAGGCAAAGATAAAGGAGACTCGATGCGGTGGCTTCCATTTGACGGTGCAATGTCCTTACCGTACGTCTATGAAATGTTTGAAAAAATTCTAAAAAGAAACAACATGACAATTCAAGATATTGATCATTTCTGTTTATCTCAATTTGCTCATGTTAATATTAAAAAAATTCAAGAACGATTTGATATTCCAGATGAAAAAATTATTTATGTGGGAGACCGATATGGATATACTGGTACAAGCAGTCCTTTTGTGGCTCTTTATGAGGGGATAGAAGCTGGAAAAATCAACCGTGGAGACAATTTATTGTTCTGGACTATAGGAGGAGGTCATGAGTTCGTAACCATGTTGTTTAAATACTAACATGATAAAAGAGTGTACTTAAAAAGACTTCTACACGGATGTCCAGTTGTTAAGTAAAATTATTCCGGCGCAAATTCAAGTGGCAAATGATTTTTACGATGCGATGTCTGCAAAGTATAGGAAGATTACCAATGTGTGCGGGAATTCCCTTGGTGGTGCAACCACGAATGCGGTTGGGATTAAAAGTTGCCGAAAAATTTGATGAAAAAATTATAAATTTTAAAGACGATGTGTGACTGGCGAGACACGGATCACCGTGAGGGAGCACACCGTATCGTATAGCCGTTCGTCTGGGCAGAGGTAAGGGACATTACTCCCTTGCCTCTTTATGCTTTTAAGGAGGCGATTAGAAAGCAAATTTTTATACTGAATAACAAAGTAAAAAGCGCTATGATGGTTATGGGTCACACTATAACAGGAGTAGCTTCTGGAGAGGATGCGGTCTGGCCGCAGCGCCGAAGGGTTCAATATCTCAGGCAAAAGGACAGAAGATAACAGAGACACGACTTGACTTCTCCCCATGGATAAATCCAGGGGATTCTTTTTTAAACCTTCATCAAA